>CANGOX010000153.1 GCA_947455605.1 Chitinophagaceae bacterium | reverse complement strand
TTCTTTTCGCATTCCAATGCAGTTCCCACATTTCACTCATTCCAGATGCGGCACCGCCATCATCCTGCGAATGCATGAATTCAGTAGGCATATAGATCAATGAATCATTCAATATTTTTTGCGTACTGTAATAGTCTTCATAATGATTACAATCGATACCATTGAATTCATTTCCGGGGCGATGATGCGGATGTATCACTGGGCGTTGAGAGTAATCCCATTTCCCAAATTCTTTATCCAGTTCTTTATTGGTGCCTCCCTCATTTCCGTTATCCCAGAATACAATGGAAGGATGATTCAGATCACGCGTAACCATTTCCTTTACAAGTGCCCGCCCTGTTTTTGTATTGTAATATTTTTGCCAGCCTGCGAGTTCATCCAGTACATATAGTCCCAACGAATCGCATAGTTCCAGAAATTTCTGATCGGGTGGATAGTGTGAACAGCGCACAGCATTCATGTTCATTTCTTTCAGCAATTTTACATCCTGCAGCTGGATGGCATCATTAAGGGTTCTGGCTGTTTCGGGCCAGAAACAATGGCGGTTGGCACCCTTCATCTTAATCTGTACCCCGTTCAGATAAATACCATCCCCTCTTCTTATTTCAATAGTTCTGAATCCGAATTTTTCAGTGGTTTGATACAGTGTTTGACCCTTTCCTTTCAGATATACACGCACAGTATACCTGTTAGGCGTTTCACTAGTCCATGGCAGAATATTACCTGCTTTGGTTTTCAATGTGATCACCGAATCGTTCTTTCCAACAACCGCATTTATGGATGAAATGATCTTTCCTTTCGCATCAATAATCTCAGCAATAAGATTCCGTTGTTGCGAAATATTTTTCACAAACACCTGCATACCAAAACTTCCATCTGCCTTTGCATCAATTGCAGTGTACTCAATGTATTCTTTAGGAACTGCTTCCAGGTATACCGGCCGGAAGATGCCGCCAAACACCCAATAATCTGCTAAACGCTCAGCATTGTTTACACTGGCATCCTCACTCATCTTGCTAACAGTTGCTTGCAGAAGATTCAATTTTCCAAACTGTAGCTTATCCGTGATCTTATATTTAAACCGATAGAAAGCACCCTGGTGTACTGCGCCTGCAGATTTGCCATTGATCTTTACATCGGTATCCGTCATGCTCCCTTCAAACACAATAAACACTTCTTTGTCTTTCCAGGAACCCGGTACTGAAAAATTATATTGATACATTCCCTTCTCATCATAAAATCGAAAATTCTTTCCATTGGTCTTGTAATCCCTGCCATAATTATAATTTCCAAACCCCTGCTGTTCCCAGCAGGATGGCACCTGTATCTTTGTCCAGTACCCACTCTCCCTGCCACCGGTACAAAAGAAATCCCAGGCTACCGTATGATCGCTTCCTGTTCCGGATAGATATTGGATCTGTTTAGTTTGCGCAGAAGATTGCATCACACAAAACAAAAAGAAAACAAAAAGGAACTTAGGCATTTGTATAATCGGTTTATTTTCAGGTGTAGGGTATTGCAGAAAGATCATTCGTGCCATCTTCGATCCCTTTAATGATATCCCATACCTTTTTCTGTACCGGAATGCCATTAGCAAGATTTCTATTTCTTGTCTGTAACACACGTTCACCGGGATAAGTTATTTTTTGAGAGGCATCAGAAGGTACTGACTGGTGATAATCATTGATAATATTCTCAACTGCTGCCCCAATTGCGGAATGATTGGGAAACTTACTGATATCAATGGCGATATAGATCTGAGACAATCCATACTCCACTTTTGTTTTTCCCTTAGTGATGTCATAAGTTGACAAACCACCTGATAATACAGCAGATAGAATATCCAGCAGCAATGCAAGTCCTGTTCCTTTCCAATAACCTGCAGGCAATAGTCTTCTTGTGGCCAAAATAGCTGAAGGATCATTGGTAAGTTTTCCTTCTTTGTCAAAACCAGCATTTACAGGTAATACTTCATTACGCATAGCTACCTGTTCCATATGGCCTAATGAATATTGCGACATGGCCATATCCAACACAATGGCTTCATCCTTGTAAGGCAGTGCCATCACCAATGGATTATTACCCACCCTTGCATCAATGGCTCCCCAGGCTGGCATATTGGCGATCGTATTTGTCCAGGCTATAAAAACAAAACCCTTCTTTGCTGCTGTCCATGCATAATTACCTGCACGCATCCAGTGATTGGTATTTGACAATGCCACACAACCAATCCCATATTTTTCTGCAAGGCGCATTGCTGATGCCGATGCATGAACAGCATTTGACGGGCCGGGACCCATGTTTCCATCCCATTGCTCCATCCCTCCGAAAGCGTGTTTGAGTGTAGGAACCGCCTCTTTTTTCACAAACCCATCACGCACATACTTCATAAATCTTGGAAATCGGTTTACGCCATGTGTATATACACCATCGATACTGTTCTCTGTAAAGATCGTTGCACACTGAACAGCTCTTTCTGCTGAAAAACCTTCTTTACGCAAGATTGCGGTAAAGCATTCCCGCATTTCATCGGGCGATACTGTTATCGTAGATACATTTGATTCCATAATTTGCTAATATATCAGAAATGAAAGAGTGAGCAATTAAGATACAGCATTTACGTATTCACCCTTCCCTATCTAACAATTATTACTTAACTGCCTGTATGGTAACCGGACCTAGCAAACCTGCCGGTTTGGGTTGCCATTTTGCGGCGGTAAATATGCCATCTGCCCCCCTGTTTTGCGGCAATCTTGATGGAAAATTGGTGTTATAGAATTTCTTCCAAACCACACCCCTTCTTTCCAGATCGGCAATGCGGTTAGGCATTCCGTTGGTAATATTGATCTGTAAAAAATTATCTTCTTTTAATGCCGATGCAGGAATAATCGTTTGAAATGAAGGGCCTATCAGTGTGATCAGCTTTTTACCATTCAGGATGATCTCAGCTGTTTCCTGTACATCTCCCAGATCAAGTAGATAATTTATAGATGCAACAGAGGGTTTGGTAAAATGGATACTGTATTGCGCCGTACCGCTGAAATTCTTTACATCCTCTCCAGGAAGTTCTGTCCAAGATCCTAATGCATCAACCTCTTTATTAGCAGGTAACAGAGGGCCGCCAGACACAAACTGCAATGACCATTTACCTGTTATTGACTGGGCCTGTCCTGTTTTTTCAAAATAGGGGTATGCACTGGATTTTACCCCTGTAACAACAGATTGTAAAATACAACTCGAGCCCGCCGCTAACTGCAGGTATACCTGAACGGTACCATTTTCTATTCTTGTTTTAGCACTGCCCGCTGCTAATGTCATAGGATCAAATAAAAGCATATTCTTCTCCTTGATCTGCAGATCCACCCAGCCGTTGATATTGCTTTTGGAAGGATTGGAAATAAAATAATAATGTCCGCCTGCGTAACTGCGTCTTGCATATTGTAAACCTTGATCCACCATCTTTTCCCTGTTGGTCTTCGCCGCCGTTAATAACTGTTCCAGATCATCCCCCAATAAGAATGCGCCTTTACCTACTACTGCTTTTTGAACAGCCATATCAGGTAACGTTGCAAATGACAGATCTGAACTGAGAGCAGTGAAGGATGCCTGTCGTTTTTGAAGATCTGCTAAACCCGGAACATCCTTTGGCAAATGTTTATAAAAAACGATCGATGCCCCCTTTTCTGCAAGCTTACGCAATTGCACCATAGTCTCCAGGGGAATATATTTCACATCCGTTAAAACGATCGTGCGATAATTTACGCCACCTGTTTGCAACAACGCTCCATTTCCCTTTACTCCCTGCACTTGTTTATCGGAGATCAGATCAAATGCATAGCCTTTATTTAATAACCATTCAGCACTGCTTTTAAAGATCGTTTTATCAAATCCTTCCATTCCATCAAAATGCAGTAAAAGATCACGACCGGGTTCTGATATCCTGTCATTAAAAGGAAAATATAAAAGCACATCATTATCCGGTTTTCCTTTTTGCAGAAAACTTTGGCAACGCGCCACATAATTATTCAGGGTACCAAAATCTTTCCAGAAAGGATTGGCCGGTGTAAAGTGCACAGCTGCATAGAACAGCCATCCCGGCCATGGCTCATCCTGTGGCGAATAATTGGTGCCATGCCAGAACACATGGTTCACACCACCTACAAAGTATTTGTCTACCGTTTGTTTCACATCTCCCAAGGAAGATTGAAAATGCTCATTCAGCCAGGTAGCTGTTTCCGAAGATGCCAATGGCTTTCCCATAACATGCGCCGTAGAGGTTGCAAATTTAAAGCGTAGGATATCTGCACCCTCCGTTTCCGGTATATCTACCACAGCATACAGATCAAGAATATTAGCAGGTGAACCATGCGACTGGTTCCTGATCATCTTATTTTTTCCAGTAGCCCATTGTTGCCAGGGCTTAGTGAAATTATCGAGTAAGAGATCCGAGATGGTTTGACGGTAATCCGCCATCAACCTTTTGCCCATTTCTGAACTATCTCTGGAAAATAACTGAGGAAGGTATTCTTTAAGATCATACCCTCTCCTGCGTTTGAATTCAAATAAAAAATCCGGCGTCCAGTTACTTTGTCCGCGCGCATCATCCACCTCATAGCTGTCGTTAAAAAAAGATCGGATTCCTGAGAGATCTTTTCCTTTGAATGCACTATCGAAGCGATTCAAATAATGTTTTAAAGCAGTAGCATTAAAATGATCGATCACATCTCCTTCCCCACCCGGTGCGGCTCTCTCTACCATCTTTCCATGAAAACCTATAAACAAAGCCACTACCTTCCAGTTACCCGCAGGTGCCAACCAGTTTAGTTTACCGGCTTCATCTACTTTATTCGAAATATCCAATACCTCACCCTTTTCCCCATACGCAATGATGGTATTCGGCTTCAATGTCATTTCATAACGTACCTGGTCAAATGCATAAGATTGTAGATTCTTATTGGTAGCAATCGGATAACTCAGATCCTTCCAATCCACTTTTGCCTTACTCTCCGATCTGTATAAGGGTTGTTGAATAAAACGGATCAACTCTGTAAGCTGTTCGCCTCCTTTTACGGTATAGGTTTTTATATTCGCATTCTTACAGGCATCTGCCGGTGTTACCCAGGGACCACCAAATGGCCAGCCGGTTGCATTGGCCAGATCAATACCCAATCCCAAACGCTTTCCTTCTGTTAAAGTATGCTGCAACATTTCCATCCATTTGGGAGATAAAAAATCAATGAATTCACTTTCATGACCTTTTACACCATAGATAGGCGTAATTTCCAAACCACCCAATCCTGCCTGCTGGTATTTCTGCATGGCAGTTGTGAGGTCTTTCTTATTTACGGCACTGCCTTCCCACCACCATCTTGTCCAAGGTTTGGTGGTTTGCGTAATGGATGGCCACTGAATTTGTGCGCTGGCAGATAATATGAATAAGAATGAAAATGGTAACAGTAATTTTTTCATTGGAGTTAATAGTTATTAGACCTTGTACTAATTTGTTTTTTTGATCTCTACCGCATAGGAATTTTCCACCCCTTCAAAGTTAGCCCGGAAGATGACCCATTTGGCATCTGGACTAAAATGAACATTTGGTTCCAGTTTATATTTGTGGTATTTCATATTTACCAGTTTCTCAGCCTGCAAAGCATCTCCCTTAGGGGTGAACAGATTGATCCATTGTCCGTCCTTTGCTTTGGCAACAGCACCGGGGTCGCCTCCATCTCCCGCAAAGATCTTTTCATCGGGAGAACTGGTATAATGGACAGACCAGTCGTTTCTTTCCACCTTATATTTGATTTCTTTTCCTGTGGCCAGGTCTGTACCACCCACAAAAAATGTTTCACCCCTGGGTTGCTGCAGATCATACCAGATGGTCTTACCACTCGCACCAAACCATTCATGTCCCGCAATTTCCATTTTCATGGTTCGCTTATGCACTAGTGTTACTTTTTTTGTATTGAGGTTAATGGTCCAGATCCTATCAACAAAATGCCAGGGGCCTTCATGACAGAACATCAGTAAAGACGGATCGGTTGAAGAGAATTGAACATGGTTTAACCAGGCACTGTCTGTAAACACTTTATTTAATTTGCCACTTGCCAGATCAATGGTGAACAAGGTTCGTGGTAATTTTGCCTCATAGATCTTCGTAAAAAAATCTCCTTTTGCAGGAAACTTTTTATAGATCTCTTTTTCAGCTTCACTCCCTTTAGCACCACCCAATAAGGTACCATCGGCATTCACCGTAGTAATATCTCCTTTAAAATCAGCGGGAAATACAAATACCAGTTTTTCTTTTCCCCCATCAACACTAGCAGAAAACACACTGTCTTTTACCTGGTAAAACACTTCTCTTCTTTTGGCAGAAACGATCTCTCCATTCATAGGAGTGGACTGATTGGTCAATCGCTTAATTGCAAAGGTTTTCAGATCAACTGTATATAGTTGTTTGTCTTTTACGTTCAGGTTATAGGTCTCCTGTTTTTTCATATCCGTAACTTCCCCTGCTTTTTCTTTACTGCTGTTGTAGAAAATCATTTTGTTATCTACAAATGGATTATTATGAAAATAAAAACTCATGCTGCTTCCTTCTTTACGGGTAAGCCGAACAACTTTGTGATGGGTATCTTTATCAATCCACTCATCCGGCATAGGTTTGCCGCCGGTTTCTAATAACTGCTGAGCATTCAGATGTAAAACAGCACTCAAGCAAACAATTGATAATAGAGGTATAGATTTTGCACTCATAGGA
>CANGOX010000152.1 GCA_947455605.1 Chitinophagaceae bacterium | reverse complement strand
GAGTGCCACTTCCGTAAATGCCGATGTATTTGGGTATGGAGACCATATTGGCAGGATCAGAAAAGGATTATTGGCGGATTTAGTGGCTGTAAACGGAAATCCAACCGAAAATATTTCTGATGTGCGCAACACAGTGTTGGTGATGAAAGAGGGTATTATTTACGTAAATAACTTACATTAAAAAAGCTCTGCGTAAACTCTCCGTACTCTGCTACTCAGCGGTGAACTGCAGTTTACATTCACCGCTTAGCCGCGGAAATGCAGAGGTTACGCAGAGAATAATAAATAGCGATATGAAAAAAATACTTACCCTGATCACTACTCTATTTTGTTTCACCCTATTTTGTTCTGCTGCCAATAACCCCGATGATATTCTCGGCATCTGGTTAAGCTCCAATGGCCAGGGGCAGATCCAGATCTATAAAGAGGGCGATAGATATTTTGGCAAACTGCACTGGATGAAAGAACCGAACGGCCCGAAAGGCAATCCCAAGATCGATGTAAACAATCCTGATCCAAAATTAAAGAACCAACCTTTATTAGGAGCCGTGATCGTAAAGAATCTGAAATACGATGATGGCGAGTGGAGCGGCGGCAAAGTGTATGATCCTCAGAACGGGAAAGAATATAAATGCTACATGAAGCTGAAAGACCCTCAAACATTAAGCCTTAGAGGATACATTGGGTTTTCGTTATTGGGAAGAACAGAGGTTTGGACGAGGGTGAGATGATAATTAAAAATTAGAAATTAAGAATTAAGAATTGTCAATATTAAAATCGTTCTTAAAGAAATTTTAAATAAAAAGAGAGGTTATGATTAAAAATCCACACAACACCTCTTTAAATTCTTAATTTTTAATTTCTAATTTTTAATTTCTAATTTTTAATTACTCAGAGTACCCCTTTCGTAGATGGCAGATAATTCGAAAGCGGATCTCTCTTTACCGCCATTCTTATTGCTTTTGCAAATGCTTTGAAGATCGCTTCAATTTTATGGTGTTCGTTTTCGCCTTTACATTCGATGTTCAGATTGCATTTGGCTGCATCGCTGAAAGATTTGAAGAAATGGAAGAACATTTCTGTAGGCATCTCCCCTATCTTTTCTCTTTTGAATTCAGCATTCCAAACAATCCAGTTACGACCGCCAAAATCAATCAGTACTTTGGCTTCGGCTTCATCCATGGGTAAGGCAAAACCATATCGTTCCATACCTCTTTTATCAATAAGTGCCTGTGCAAAAGCTTCTCCTAATGCAATGCCGGTATCTTCGATCGCGTGGTGTTCATCTATATGCAGATCACCCTTGGTGGTGATGTTCAGGTCCATCTTTCCGTGACGTGCGATCTGGTCAAGCATATGATCAAAGAAACCCAGGCCGGTAGAAATATTCGCTTTACCGCTTCCATCGAGATTGAGTTCTACTTTAATCTGTGTTTCATTGGTATTTCTTTCATGCACCACTTTGCGCAATCCCAGCTTCAGGAAAGAATAGATATCAGCCCAGCTATCTGTTTCAAATATAATGGTATCACGTAAGCGGGCTTCTTCTTCAGCAGTTAAGCTTTGTATGGGCGATCGGAAATAAATGGCTTTGCATCCCAGGTTCTTCGCCAGCTCAATATCACTCCATCGGTCGCCGATCACCAATGAATTAGCTATATCATATGCCTCATTATTCAGTAAGTGAGTAAGTAAAGCCGTACCTGGCTTGCGAGTGGGTTTGTTGTCTTTTGCAAAAGTTTTATCAACCTGTACTTCATCAAATACAAATCCTTCGCCTGCCAAAGTTCGCAGCATCAGGTTTTGATATGGATAGAAATCATCTTCGGGATAAGATGCTGTACCTAAACCATCCTGATTTGTAATCATTACTTTATAATAATCCAGTTCTGCCGCAATCCTCGATAAAGCAGTAATGGCACCTGGTACAAAAGATGTTTTATCGGTACTGTCAACCTGAAAATCAGTTGGCGGTTCCAGTAAGATCACTCCGTCTCTGTCAATAAAAAGAATCCGTTTACCCCCCGGCCCACTGAAGGGAGAGTTGTTACTATTCTCTATCTTAGGATCATTACGCATCTTTATTTGATTTTTGCTCTTACGGCTTTTACCTCTGCAGGTGTTACCGCAGAAGCTTTATTGGTCCAGCTGTTTCTCACATAGGTCAACACATCTGCGATCTGCTGATCAGTAAGTTCTTTATGTGGTGCCATATTGTTACTGTAAAACTCTCCATCAATTTCAACCCTGTCTGTCATCCCTTTTAATACAATGCTGATGATCTTTGCTTTGTCTTTACCAACCACAGCCGTTGCTCCATCAAGTGGTGCATTCAGGTGTGGAACACCGCCACCATCAACCTGGTGACAGGAAAGACATTGCGACAGATAAACGGCTTTACCCCGCTCGATAGATGCAGCGGGATTTGCAGTTGTTACGACTGATTTCACAGCAGGCTTTGTTACCTGTGCTGCTTTCTTAGGTGCAGTCTGGAAACTCATCAACAAAACCATGAGTGCGATCGGGCCCAATATTTTTTTCATCAATCTTTTTATTTTCCGTTATAAATGATACGATAAATACTTCCTTTTGAATCGTCTGAAACATACAAAGACCCATCTGGTCCTTGGGCCAGTCCACATGGACGGTGCTGGGCTGAGCGGGGTGTAACACCTGTTTCCATTCCGGAGAAGCCATTGGCAAACACTTCCCATTTACCGGTAGGTTTCCCATTTTCAAAAGGAACAAATACTACATAATATCCTTCTTGTGGTAATGGTGCGCGGTTCCAAGAACCATGGAATGCGATGAATGCACCATTCTTATATCTGGCAGGAAACTGGTTGCCTGTATAGAACAATAATCCATTGGGTGCCATATGTGCAGGAAATGCCATGATCGGATCGATGTATTCCTTGGACCCTTCTTTTTTACCATCACCACCATATTCGGGTGCTACCATTTTTTTGTGTTGAGCCGGATCGTAGTAAGTATATGGCCATCCTGCATTATCTCCTTTCTTTAAAGCAAACATGGTTTCAGCCGGCAGTTCTGCATTATCTTTTTCTGTATATAGATCAGGGAAGAGATTATGCAGATCATCACGTCCGTGCATCATTACAAATAATTGATCCAGCTGCGTATTCCAATCTAGACCCACAACATTACGTAAACCGGTTGCATAGCGAACTCCTTCTCCATAGCTCTGGTTCAGCTTATCTGCTTTGAACTGCCAGATCCCACCTGCAGAATCCAGTATCGGACAAGGCATCCGGCCCATTGATCCCGGCTTTCTGTCCAGCTCCTGACATGAATTGGAGTAAGCGCCGATATTCACGTAAATATTACCTGCATTATCCAGAGTAATAGATTTGGTTTCATGCTGGTTTCCTTTTTTTAACCCTGTGATGATCTTTTCTGCTTTGGAAGGATCGATCACATCACCTTTCTCACTGATCTTATAGCGAAACACTTCTTCATCGGAAGATGCATAGAGATAACCGTTCTTGATAGTAATACCTGTACCGCCGTAATTACCCATTCCTGTTGTTTCATCAGATTTGCCATCGCCATTGGCATCATGCAGTTTCAGGATACCCTTTCCTTCTGCCACTTTTCCCATGATCTTTGCATACACATCCCCTTGTGCATTTACCACAATATGTCTGGTTTTACCAAGCCCTTCGGCCACTTTCAAGGCACCAAAACCGGCAGGTAATTTCAGCCCGGCATTGTCCGGATCGGGCACTACAGCACCTGCGGTGTTCACTGCTATGTTTTTAACAGGCTTGTTACCGGGAGTAAAAGCACTGAATCCCAAGGCTAGCAGTGCCAATGATAAAACAGAAAAGCTCTTTTTCATATTTGTTTTAGTTAAGATTAAGGTTTGAAATTACAAATCAAAACAGATAATCTGACAGATTGTTTATCGGGCATACCAATCCTGCATGGCATCTATCAATAAAGTGTTCTCTTTTTCAGTTCCAACGGTAATACGCAGACAGTCTTCACAGAGTTTCACATTACTCCTGTCGCGCAGTACAATGCCTTTGGTGAGCAGAAATTCATAGATCTCCCTTGCCTCTTTGATCTTTACCAGCAGGAAGTTAGCATCAGAAGGATACACTTTTTCAACCGTGGGCATGGTAAGAAATACTTCGGCCAATGCCTCGCGCATATCAACCAGCAAACGGATCATGTCATTTACCTGTCCAACTTCATCCAGGGCTTTTACAGCCAGTTCCTGGGTAGCCTGGTTGATATTATAGGGAGGTTTTACTTTATCGAGTATCTCAATAATGGCGGCAGAAGCAAATGCCATACCCAGCCTGAGCCCCGCCAATCCCCATGCTTTACTAAAAGTTTGCAGTACTACCAGATTGGGATAATCTGTGAGCTCCTGGATAAATGATTTCTGTTTGGCAAAATTGATATAGGCTTCATCGATCACCACGATACCGTTAAAATTATTCAGTACCGTTTCAATGTCAACCCGGTTCAAACAATTACCTGTTGGGTTATTGGGTGAACAGAGCCATATGAGTTTGGTATGTGCATCTACCAGGTTTTCGAGATGGATCAGGTCCAGTTGAAAATCTTCCGTTAACGGCGCTTTTTTTATGGCGATATCATTGATATTGGCGCTTACTTCATACATGCCATAAGTAGGCGGACAAATTATGATATTATCCTTACCCGGCTCACAAAATGCACGGAATAAGAGATCAATACATTCATCGCTTCCATTGCCTAGAAAAATATGTTCCGCAGCGATCCCTTTTACCACAGCCAGTTTTTCCTTGATTGCCCGCTGGTGCGGATCGGGATAACGGTTATACCATTTGGTAAGTGGAGAACCCAGACTATTTTCATTCGCATCCAGAAACACTTTCGCATCGCCACTGAATTCATCACGTGCAGATGAATAAGGGGTTAGTTTCTGAATGTTGGGGCGGGTTAGTTTATCTAATTGAAACATATTTTATAATAAAAATTTCTTAATAATATTTAATACGAGATTTATCCCCTCCCTGGAGGGGTAAGGGGTGGGTTAACTACCTAACCTTTCTTCTCCTTATAACATTCTCCGGCACACCTTTCGATTCCTCATAATCCAACAACCAGTTCTCAATCACTTTCAAAATGGCTTCTGTTCTGTTTACTACCTCCAAAGCATTGAACCGTAATACGGTAATACCATATTCTGCCAGTTCTTCATCTCTTATCTCATCCTTTTCAAAAACCTGTTCATCATGATGAGTTATGCCATCCACTTCTATTACAAGTAATACATCTTTGCAATAAAAATCAACCACATAATTCAATATCGGTCTTTGCCTGTCAAAATCATAACCCATCATTTGAAAAGCTTTGATCCGATTCCAGAGTTTGACTTCAGAATAGGTCATTGACTTTCTTAAAGTCCGGGCCAATTCTTTCAGTTTGGGGTTATATGGGATGATTTGCCTTTTCATCTTATTTAGTTAACCCACCCCTACCCCTCCCTGGAGGGGATAATACGAATGCCTACGGCATTCGCATGTGCCTTCAACCCTTCTGCTTCCGCCATTAATATGACCGTTTTACCAATATTGTTCAAGCCTTCCTTTGATAATTTCTGATAGGTAACTTTCTTCACAAAGCTATCTACACTTACCCCGCTATAGGCTTTAGCAAAACCGTTGGTAGGTAACGTATGATTGGTACCACTCGCATAATCGCCTACGCTCTCCGGAGAATAATTTCCCAGAAAAACAGAGCCTGCATTCATGATCTGTTCTGCAATGGCTTCATCATCCTTGCAGGCAATGATCAGGTGTTCGGCAGCATATTCATTTACGAGAGCAATGGCTTCTTGCATATCTCTTATCACAATTGCCGAACTATTCTCGAGTGCTTTGGCCGCAATATCTTTCCGGGGTAACTGCGCTAGTTGTTTTGTGAGTTCTGCTTCAATATTATTTACGATTTGTTCATCAGTGGTTACTAATAATACCTGGCTGTCAACTCCATGTTCTGCCTGACTTAACAGATCAGCCGCTACATATGCCGCATTGGCTGTTTCATCTGCCATCACACATACTTCACTTGGTCCGGCCGGCATATCAATGGCAATGCCTTCCTGTTGAACCAATTGTTTGGCACAGGTAACATACTGGTTTCCCGGACCAAATATTTTATACACCTGCGGAACCGTTGCAGTTCCATAGGCCATGGCTGCAATGGCCTGCACACCGCCGATCTTAAACACAGAATTAATTCCAGTTAATTTGGCTGCATACAAAATAGCCGGATGCAGTTTTCCTTCTTTACCGGGAGGTGAACAAAGAATCACTTCCTTACACCCTGCGATCTTTGCGGGAATGGCCAGCATCAATATGGTAGAGAACAACGGCGCCGTTCCTCCGGGAATATATAAACCAACTTTTTCGATACCGATACTTTTGCGCCAGCATTTTACTCCGGGCATGGTCTCCACTACTTCAACAGCAGATACTTGTTTTTTATGAAACACTTCCACATTGGCGGCAGCCTGTTGAATAGCTTGCTTTAATTCATCAGAAAGCAGGTAAGCAGATTCGTTGATCTCTTTTTCTGAAACTTTGCAATCATCCAGAACAACCCCATCAAACTGCTTCGTATATTGTTTCACAGCAGCATCACCGTTCTGTTTCACTTCATTCATCACGCCCCTAACCTTCTGCAAAAGCGAAGTGTTATCAATAGCAGGCCGCTGCAGGATCTGCTTCCAGGTGTTGCGAATTGGGTGATTTATTAGTTTCATGATGTTATTTCATTTTAAAATCTGTGGTTCGTGAGTCGTCAGTC
>CANGOX010000151.1 GCA_947455605.1 Chitinophagaceae bacterium | reverse complement strand
CTTGAATCCTGGGTGTCGTTTTTGAGGGAACATTGAATAGGTAATCACTCAGCTCTTTCATGGTTCCGCCGGTTTCTCCGGTTAATCCGATGGTGATCACCTCCATTTTTCTGGCTGTTTCAAAAGCATTGATAATATTTTTTGAATTACCTGAAGTGCTGAGGCCGATCAAAACATCTCCTTTTTCACATAAACCTTCTACCAATCGGGAATAGATTACATCATAGCTGTAATCATTCGCCACAGCTGTCAGATAGGAAGTGTTACAATGCAATGCATCTGATGGTAAAGCTTTTCTATTCTTATAAAAACGTCCGGAGAATTCGGCTGCCAGGTGTTGTGCATCTGCAGCACTTCCACCATTGCCACAAAACAGGACTTTTTTGCCGTTTTGAAAAGCTGCGGTAACAGTATCTACAGCATCAGCTATCTTTTGCATGAATGCTTCATCTGCCAATATATTGCTCTTAACATCAATCGAAGCGGAAATGATAGAAGCGATCTGTGTTTTCATGTTTCTGATTCTTTCTTTTGAATAAAATTATTGTATCGTCCAACTAGTTAACCCATGTTTGGTGAACTGGTAGGGATTGATTTTCCCGCCAAAGGTATTCAAGGTTTCAATAACACGGTAACGGGTATTTCCCGGGCAATAGAAAATCATAAAACCCCCACCTCCAGCACCACTGATCTTTCCGCCTGTGGCACCGGCTTTTTTGGCGGCATGATAAATATCTTCAATGCCTGTATTGGAAATATTTGCTGCCATATTCTTTTTTTGTTGAAAGCCGTAATCCAGGATTTCACCGATCTGTGCCAGTTTCCCGATCAATAAAGCTTCTTTCATCATTTTTGCCTGCTCCTTTAACTGGTGCATGGCTTCAATACTTTTGGCATTCTTTTCTTTTACATTCTTCTGCTGTTCTTTGATGATGGCTGCCGACTCTCTGGTTGTTGATGTAAAATACAATACCAAATTATTTTCCAGCTCATTCAGGTATTCCTGCCGGATCCTCAGCGGATTTACAATCACTTTATCGCCGGCATAAAATTCCATAAAATTAAACCCTCCAAATGTTGCTGCGTACTGATCTTGTCGTCCACCGGCCAGTTTCAGATCGTTGCGTTCAATTTCATAAGCATAATGCGCCATGTCATAATCACCTAAAGGTAATTTCAACATCTCCGCAAATGCGCCAAGTATGGCAACTACCAGCGTAGATGAGGTACCTAACCCACTACCTGCGGGGGCATCTACAAAAGTGGACAACCTGAACCCTTTTATGGTAAATGGATGATCTAGTTGAATACGGTTATATACCCCTTTTAAAAGGTCCAGCTCACCGGTGATAGGTAATTGGGTTGACCATTCAAATTCCTGTACCTGCTTCTTGTCTAGCGATTCTAGAATGATCTTTGGCTGATCCAGCGTTTCTATACTGGCATGCGCATGTAGTGAGAGTGTAGCATTTAAAATAGCGCCGCCAAACTCATCACTGTAAGGACTAACATCAGTTCCGCCACCGGCCAAACCAATGCGTAAAGGGGCTTTACTGCGATAGATCATGCAATTCTTTTCAATATTGAATTAATGGAGAAAATGCAGTATTCGTTATTCTGCCAGATCACATATTGCAGTAGCCAGTTTGTGCCAGCTATACTTTTTTTTCTCTTCGCGAAGATGCGGCAAAAAATAGTTTTCTCCTAATTCATAGAGCCGTAGGATGCCGGAAGCGATGGATGCAGGCTCGGGTTCTGTAACAACGCCCACTTTGCCATCCGGAACCAGGTCGGGAAGCCCGCCCACATTGGTTACCAGCATGGGCTTCTCAAAATGATAGGCGAGGGGAGTTACACCGCTTTGGGTGGCATTACGGTAAGGTTGTATCACAAAATCGGCAGCACTCATATAATAACGAACCTCACTGTCGGCTATAAATTCGGTACGTAAAATCAGTTGCGCTGAAATACCCAATGAGCCTATCAGCTCATCATACTCTTTCCGGTTCTCATAAAATTCGCCAGCTACCAGTAGTTTGATGTTTGCGTTGCGGATCCGTTCATCATTCATGGCTTCGAACAAGAGATCCAACCCTTTGTATTTGCGGATAAAGCCAAAAAATAAAATGATCTTTTCGTTTTCGGGGAGTGATAATTTTTTCCGGGCTTCCGTCTTATCTAATCCTTCCCCAAAATTATCATACAAAGGATGCACCACTTGCTGCACTGGTTTCTTTGTGAAAAAGAGCAGATCGTTCTTGACCTTCTCACTCATGGTGATAAAACCATCGATCGCTTTTACAAAGTATTGCGTAAACGGTTTATCTCCAACACGTTTTTCATGCGGTATCACATTATCTGCAATACAGACCACTTTGGTAAAACGATTAGACTTGATGATCTGTAAAATACTTCCCAGACAAGGCCCCATCAATGGCAGCCAATATCGAACAATTACCAGATCCGGTTTTTGCTTTCTTATCTCATTGCCTACCATCAGCCAGTTCAATGGATTGATAGAGTTGATACAGGCTTTGATCTTCAGGTCGGCCGGTGCGGCTTCAGTAGAGTATTGTGTAGTACCGGGAAATAAGAAATCGGGATATTGTAAAGAAAATGTGTAGATAGATGCATCATAACCTTCGTGCAGAAACTGCCGGCAAAGCCGCTCATCAAATGATGCAAGTCCTCCGCGCAAAGGCCAGGCTGGACCGATGATGATGACTTTTTTGGATGCGATCATGGGAATAGTTAAAAGTTAATAGTTAAAAGTTAATAGTCATAGTGGTCTCACGGTAAATTTCACTTTCCTCTATTAACTTTTAATTCCTGATCAATCAAGCCCTGATTTGGCCTCTATCAAATATGTATTCCTTTCCGGCGCATTTCTTGCAACCAGTTCTGCCACAAATCCGGTTAAGAACAATTGCATTCCAATGATCATGGTAGTAAGGGCAATATAGAAACTCGGGCGGTTGGTTAAACTGAAATCGATGGCTACAAATTTCGCAACGATCAGGTAAGCACTGGATACTAATCCGATCAGAAAGAACAGGGTTCCAAGCAGTCCAAAGAACTGCATAGGGCGTTTGCCGAATTTGCCGAGGAACATGATGGTAGCGAGATCCAGAAAACCGTTTACAAAACGTTGCCAGCCAAATTTGGTTATACCATATTTACGTTTTCTGTGTTCCACTACTTTCTCACCAATCTTTCGGAACCCGCTCCATTTGGCAAGGATGGGAATGTAGCGATGCATTTCACCATATACTTCAATACTTTTTACCAGTTTCTTTCTATAGGCTTTCAGTCCGCAATTAAAATCATGCAGCTGAATGCCCGAAGAAGCCCTTGCTGTAGCATTGAATAATTTAGATGGGATATTCTTGGTGAGTGTATTGTCGTATCTTTTTTTCTTCCATCCGCTTACCATGTCAAAACCATCTTCTACGATCATTCTGCGGAGTTCGGGAATTTCATCTGGCGAATCCTGCATATCTGCATCCATCGTAATTACTACATCGCCCTTTGCAGCTTTGAATCCTTCATTTAAGGCAGCAGATTTTCCATAATTACGCTGGAACTTGATGCCTTTGATATGTGGGTTTTCTTTTCCTTTCTTTTCAATTACTTCCCAGCTGCTATCAGTACTGCCATCGTCTACGAGTATCACTTCATACGACAGGTTGTTTTGTGTAACCACGGATTCGATCCAGCTACACAATTCAGGTAAAGATTCGTCTTCATTAAATAAGGGAACTACAATTGATACATCCATAAAATGAAATTATGCGTCTCCGAACTTTTCTTCTTTTCTGATCACCAATGAAATCAATAATGCTTTACAGAAACCCCATACAAGTGCCAACCCCAAACCCAGAATCACATTCTTGAGCGTTGTTTGCTTGGTGTCGGCATCCATTTTCTTCATGGTTTCATCTATCTGCTGATCAGTGGCACCTACCTGCTGCAATATCTTCAGCGCTTTATTACGGCTGATCTCAAATACTTTGGCAGTAAGATCATGATCCAGGAAATTATACAATACATAATTGCCAACGGCTTCAATTATTGCTGCAATTATATAGGCTACAAAGGCAAACTTCAATGCCTGCTGAAAAGTTAATATATTATTGTTCGCTTTTCGTAAACTAAAACCCACAATGATCAGCATTGCGATCATATACGGAATAAAGCTGCTGATACTGATCACAGAAACAAAAGTGTTTGTACTGCCCATTCCCCAGGCTCCATAATTGATCAGTAGGAACAATAGCCCGCCAACCGCTCCGAATTTCAGGCCTTCATTGATCAGTTTTGCATTCATATTCATGGAGCTGCTTTAATTTAAAGTTAGTTGTCCTTTATGGATAATCCCGATCACTTTTCCTGTCAGTTCCCGATCAAGAAAGGGCGTATTTGCCGATTTTGATTTCAGTTGTTGTTTGGTCAACAGGGTGTGTCCCGTTTTTGTAAACAAGCTAAGATCTGCCATGGCACCCTCATTGATATGGTTTGCAGTAAGCCCGAAAATAGCTCGTGCATTCAGTGAAAACAAAGCAGTAAGCCTGGTTGAGGTAAGTTCAGGTAATAAATGATTAACCACTGCAAAAACGGTTTGTAAGCCCGTCATGCCATTCTTTGCATATTCAAATTCGCAGGTCTTATTATCCCAGTCCTGCGGAAAATGGTGCGAAGCAATACAATCCACCGTTCCGTTCAAAACGGCTTCACGAAGCGCCAGCATATCTGCTTTGCTTCTTAATGGTGGATTTACTTTAAGATTGGTATCGTATGTCTGCAGGTCTTCATCACAAAAGAAGAGATGATAGGGCGTTACGCTGCAGGTTAGGTTCAAACCTTCAGCTTTAGCTGCTTTGATCAGTTCCAGACCGGTTTGTGTAGTTACGCCGGTAATATGCAGTTTCGATTGGGTATATCTCAAAAGATCGATATCACGTTTAATGATCACTTCTTCAGCTAGGGCAGGGATACCCGGAAGGCCGAGTCTGGTAGAGATCACACCCTCATTGATCAATCCGCCGGCACCAATACTTTTATCAAGTGGCACCTGTATCAAAACCCCATCCAGTGCTTTTACATATTGTAAGGCTTTTACAAAAAGTCCGGGTGATTGTACCGGGTTCAATCCGTCTGAAAAAGCGATCGCACCGCTGCTGCGCATATCATACATTTCGGCAAGATCTTTCCCTTCGGTTCCCCTGGTAATGGCACCTAGCGGGTGAATGGTAACCGGCAGATCGCCTGATTTACGACTGATATATTCTACCTGTGTCTTGTTGTCTACAATCGGTTGTGTATTGGGAAGAACAAAAACATGGGTATAACCACCCGCAGCCGCACTTGCAGCACCGCTTTCCAGGGTTTCTTTGTATTCGTAACCCGGGTCACAAAAATGGGAGAAAATATCTATCCAGCCGGGTGATACCGTTAACCCTTCTGCTTCAATTACTTCATCGGCTTTTTCTGTAATACTAACGGATATCTTGCTTATCTGTCCTTCAATGATCAAAATATCACAAACCTGACCGTTGTATGCTGAGGCTGGATCGGCAATGGTGGCTTGCCTTACGAGTATCTTCATGAAGATGAGGTAAAATTTTCTGCAATATACCCCGATTTTTTCTTTTCCCTCCTATATTTGCAGCCCGTTTCCGTAATGAGTGAATGATTGAATGAGTGAACGATTGAATGAGTGAATGATTGAATGAGTGGATGAGTGAATGGGAGAAGCCAATTTTCGGGACGTAGCGCAGCCCGGTAGCGCATCCCGCCGTTAGGCGGGAGGGTCGAAATGTTCATTGAACAAGAGAGAAATGGGATATGAATTATGTGGTATACATATTGTTCAGTGCGGTCCTGCAAAAGTACTATGTAGGACAAACAGGTGATTTGGAAAGAAGAATACATGATCATAATACAGGGAAGGCCAATTTCACATCGAAAGGAATTCCTTGGCAACTGATTCATCATTTCCCTTGTGCTGATAGATCTGAAGCAATCCAATTGGAAACTTCGATCAAAAAAAGGGGAATCAAAAGATATTTACAGGATAGAAATATCTTGTAAATTTTTCGGGACGTAGCGCAGCCCGGTAGCGCACACGTCTGGGGGGCGTGGGGTCGCAAGTTCAAATCTTGTCGTCCCGACAAGTAAAGGGTTCTTCAAACGAAGGACCCTTTTTTATGTCTGATCAATATGGATTTACCGTATTTACTCATTCAAATATTATTTTATATAATATGATAATCGTTAATTTTATGAAAACTGATGAGAAATGACTCCGGACGAAATAAAGGCAGAACTTGACAAATGCAGGGAGATCATATTGGCCACTATTGACTACACTATCGAAAAAGAAGCTGGCCAATTGAAACCCGAACAGGTGGAGTATTCCAACAATTTTCATCGGTTATGGAAGGAACAGATTGAAAAGCAATACCAGGATCATCAACTTGAAAAACTTAAAAAATCGCTGGATACGGTAACACTCATATATAAAATAGCAGGTGATCTGGATTTTGTGAAATATATCAAAGTAAGAACCGGTTATGATTATGATCTGTTTGGTAATATAGAGGAACGCATTGATAAGATCATTGCCCGCGGATGGGTAGCTAACAGAAAGGAGACCCTGGATATTGCCACAATGATCGAACGCTGCAGAAAAACGGGTGTGGGGCAAGAGAACGTCCATGTATTGCACAATCTCAGTATGGCGTTTTACAAAGCTGAGCACAAAAAGAAAAAAACACCGGATGATATATTTCCGGGAGATCAATTCGCCGGATAATAAACGGTATGTAAGCATGTATGAAAGCAGTTTCGAAGATTACCCTGCAACCTATGT
>CANGOX010000150.1 GCA_947455605.1 Chitinophagaceae bacterium | reverse complement strand
TCCTCCCCGCTTACGCAGAGTGATAGCTCGGGTTTGTAGCAACAGCAAATATACAACTCTCGGGAGGATTCGTGAATTCGCGGATTATCGGATTTGATGATATCGATCATTTGCCGATCCGATAATCCGAAATCCCTATTTAAAGAAGATCTCCGTAGCTCCATATCCAAACCGCGGATCATATTGATTGATGAAGTTCTTTACTTCACGTTTTGTTTTGAGAACATCATGGATCTCATCTCTTAGTTTCCCTTCCCCAACACCGTGGATCACGATCAATGTGGGTTGGCGATGGGCAATGGCGAGGTCAAGCATTTTTTCAAACTCACCCAGCTGAATGCCGAGTATTTCAATATTGCTGAGATGCTCCCAATTATTGGAAAGCTTTTCAATATGCAGGTCAACAACGGTTCTTGCGGGGTCAAGATGCTGGCGGCCTTTGGAAGCATCATAGATCTTAAACCCTTTTGCAGATAAGGAACCCAGATCAAAATACGGTTCATCCGTTTTATCAGGGTATTCTGTAAACAATGGATAGGTAAGCGTGGGAATATTGTTCTCTTTCATCTCTTCTATCTTCTGAAAAACCTGTTTGGGTTTCAGCTTCAGCGATGTTTCAAAATGAGGAGCTTTTTTCTTATCGGGTTTAACCAGAGAGAAATCAAAGGAGAAAGAAGGACTGTCATTCACCGTTTCAAACGGAATATCATGTAAATAAAAATCATGAAAGGGTTCGATCTTGCTTTCTAATTCAAAAGCAGCGTCTCCTGCAAACTGTTGTTTGTAATTAAAAGCAAATGCATCATGGGTATGATTGAGCAAATGGATCTTCAGCAGTTCTACTACTTCATCATTAAAATCGTCGAGTGCAAATTTGGGAATAAATGAGAGCCATACACCATCCGCCACTTTGGTTCTCACCGGCTGGATCTTTTCTTTGGGAACCTGATCGATAAACACTTTGGGTGCTTTCTTTTCAGGAACCATTTTCTTCTCGGTAAACCGTTTAAAATATGGAAAATCGATCTGGTCCATATACGCCGGGAACTTTACCCCACGTACTTCAATCATCACCATCTGATCATTCATGATCTCCACCACCCTGCCCTCTTCATTGCTGAGCAACACAAGTATTTCGTCTCCAATCTGGTATTTCATTCCGCAAATTTACGATTCTTTGAAGGTAAAAATGCACACAAAGGCGCTAATGCGCAATTGGTTTTAACTGCGCCTTAGCGCCTTTGCGTGAAATATTTCGATTATTCGGAGGATACGAATATTGAACAAGGAATATCGAATGCTGAAGTTGACTCTACACTTCAAAATTCAATATTCCTTGTTCAATATTCGATATTTATTACCCTTCCGCCAGCTTACTCCTCTTTCGACCGTAAAGGAAATAAATGGTCAATCCTAACCCCATCCAGGCAAAGAACCAAAGCCAGCTGATGGCGGGAATTTCGATCATCAGGTATAAACAGCTTAAAGCCCCCACAATGGGGATCACAGAATAAGCTCCGATAAAACTTTTTATAGAAGTGACCAATGCGATCAACATGAATATCAGGAACAGGATCTCCTGGTAACCTTCCGTACCAATGTTTGAAAATGCATCAACAACCCTTGTCCTGAATAAAAAAGCCATCACAATATAAAGTACTGGTATCAGGTATTTTCCATTGATATAGGGCAACTGAAAAGCCGATTTACCACGCACTGCCGTGATCTTGGGTAATACCAGTACGCCAAAGCATACGAGAACAAAAGCGAACAGGGTTCCGATACTTGTCAGATCGGTCATAGTGCTGCTTGAAACAAATAAGGCAGGTATCCCCACAAGAAAACCTGTTACAATAGTTGCAAAAGAAGGTGTATGAAATTTTGGATGCACTTTAGCGAAACGCTTAGGTAATAATCCATCCCTGCTCATGCTCATCCATATTCTTGGCTGACCCAATTGAAATACCAATAACACACTCGTAGTAGCCACTACAGCACTTATCGAGATCAGGTAGCCAAGTTTATTCAAATGTAATTTTTCAAACACATACGCTAATGGGTCATCTACTTTCAGTTCACTGTAACTTACCATTCCGGTTATCACCAATGCGATCAGAATATATAAAACAGTACAGATCAATAAAGAATAGATCATTCCACGTGGAAGATCTCTTTGCGGGTTCTTACATTCTTCCGCTGTGGTTGAGATCGCATCAAAACCTATATAGGCATAGAACACAGCCGATACACCTGCCAGCACTCCACCAAAACCATTGGGCAAAAACGGATCCCAGTTCTTTGTATCTACATAAAAGAATCCGACTATGATCACAAAAATGATCACGATGATCTTGAAGATCACCATAAAATTGGTACTCTTTTTACTTTCTTTAATGCCTACATAAGCCAGACAGGTGATCAGGAATACAATAATCAGCGCAGGTAGATTGATGATAAATTTCCAACCCGCAATGACTGGTGCATGCAGGATCGCATCATAACCCATTTTGGCATTCTTGGTCAGGCTTTCCAGTGCCTGACCGCTCGCCAGTGCTTTCATTGCTTCATCATAACCCACCTGAGCATTGGATGCATTGGTAGCCAGCCATCCCGGCAATCCGATATGAAATCCTTCCAGTAAATTATTAAAATAGCCACTCCAGCTGATCGCCACTACAATATTACCGATCGCATATTCCAGGATCAATGCCCAACCAATGATCCAGGCAACCAGTTCACCAAATGAAACATAGGCATAAGTGTAAGCACTACCGGCAATAGGAACCCTGCTGGCAAACTCTGCATAACACAAAGCACTGAAACCGCAGGTTACGGCAGTGATCATAAAAAGAAATACAATACCCGGACCTCCATTGAATGCTGCCGTACCAATGGTAGAGAAAATGCCCGCACCAATCACGGCCGCAATCCCCATAAAGGTAAGATCGCGCACACCCAAAACTTTTTTCAACCCACTGCTGCCATGCCCATCATCCAGGCCTGCCGCTGAGTCTGCTACAATTTTGTCGATCGATTTTTTCCGGAAAAGAGAATCGGACATGGGGAAGTTATTTTTATAGTAAAGGCGATGAATATTGAATATCGAACAAGAAATATCGAATATTGAATGAAAGATAATTCATAATTCAATATTTCTTGTTCAATATTAGATATTCCCTAGTATTCCCGCTGTATTAAAAAGGCTGCTAATTCTTCCAAAGGTCCTTTACGGGAAGATAATACAGCAATATCCTGTAAATGGGTTAATGCGGTTTGCAGATATTTGTCTTTTAGCTTCTTTGCCCATTCGTCTACACCGCATGTTTTGAATATGGCTAATACCTGTTGCACTTTGTCTGCAGGATTATTGGTCATCAGTTCCTGCAATAATTTTTTCTGATCCGTATTTGCCACTTCCAACGCATGTAAGAGTAAGAATGTTTTTTTATTCTGACGGATATCACCGCCCACTTCTTTTCCAAATTTTTCAGGATCACCAAATGCATCCAGGTAATCATCCTGGATCTGAAATGCGATTCCGAGGTTCTTGCCAAATTCATAAATATGGCGGCAATTTCCTTCACTGGCACCGCCCATGATAGCACCCATTTCCAGACTTGCGGCGAGTAATACCGAAGTTTTCAGACTAATCATATCTATGTACGCATCCATAGAAACATCGGTCATCTTTTCAAAATCAATATCCAGCTGCTGTCCCTCACAAACTTCTCTCGCTGTTTTGTTGAAGAGTTGCAAGATCCTGCTCAGGTATAGTGTGTTGATACGGCTCAGGTATTCATACGCCCGTATCATCATCACATCACCGGTAAGCAAAGCCGTATTGGTTCCGTATTTCATGTGAACAGTTTCCATACCCCTGCGTAAGGGGGCTTCATCCATGATATCATCATGGATCAACGTGAAATTATGGAACAGTTCTATTGCAGTTGCTACTTCATATGCATCGGGGGTGATCTCGGCAAATAATTCACTGCCCATCAAACACATAACGGGCCTGATGCGTTTTCCACCCCATGATAAAAAATACTCACCGGGTTCATAAAGGGTAGCAGGTGTTTCAGGAAAATGCTTCACCGTAAACCGATCTCCAAACCCAGCCACCAGTTCTTTAAATGTATGCATGCTACAAACCTAATGATAAAATGAAAAGTATCCGCAAACTAACCTTAACGATTCTTTTAAGATTAACGGCCCGTTTGGCATGGTTTTGACAGATAGATATAAAAAACGCTTATGAAGCCATTTTTGTTGACAGGAATCCTGGCATTCCTGCTGCTACAGGTAAATGCCCAGCAAAATACAGGGTCAGATTATAAGACTGCTATCGGCGTAAAAGTGTACCCCGGTGCCGTAACCGTTAAGCATTTCTTATCTGAAGGAAAAGCCATAGAAGGAATCGGCTACCTTACTTCAGACGGATTCCGCATTACCGGTTTGTATGAATTACATAATGATCTGGGAGAGGTTGAGGGTCTGAAATGGTATGTGGGTGGCGGTGGCCATCTCGGAATCTGGAGTGATGCCTGGAAGAACAAATATCCTACAAGACAAGACGGTATGGCGATCGGGGTGGATGGGATCCTTGGTCTTGACTACAAGATCAAAGGTGCTCCGTTAAACCTTAGCTTCGACTGGCAGCCATCCTTTAACCTGATCGGCTATAATTATTTTGAAGGAGGTTGGGGAGGATTGGCGGTGAGATATACCTTTTAGAATATTGAACAAGGAATATTGAATATTGAATGTTGAAGTGAAAGCCAAATTCAGCGTTCAATATTTCCCGCAGGTGGGTGGGCAATATCACTAATACAGGTTAAAATATCTGTTATTCTCTGTAAAACTCCTTAACTCTGTCTCTCTGTGTTGAAAACACCTCTGATTTTCAATTATACGATACCATCGGCTTTAATTCTAACACAGAGAGGCAGAGGATTACGGAGGTTTGTTCTATAAGGAATCTAAGTAGATCCTATACACAATCCATAAGCTTGAAACTTTTCGAACTAAATAAACAGCCCTTTACCCTACAGTATTGAGTTTGAACACAGGTTTTTATACTTCAACATTCAATATTCCTTGTTCAATATTCGATATTCCTTAGGCTTCCAGTTTGAACAAACTATCTACAAACTCATGTTTGTCAAATATGATCAGGTCATCGATCTTCTCGCCTACACCAATATATTTTACAGGGATCTTAAACTGATTGGCAATGGCCAATACAACTCCTCCTTTTGCCGTACCATCTAGTTTGGTGATGGAAATAGCGGATACTTCTGTGGTGGCGGTGAATTGTTTGGCCTGCTCCAATGCGTTTTGCCCGGTAGAACCATCCAGCACAAGCATTACTTCATGCGGCGCTCCGGGAACGATCTTTTGAATGGCACGTTTGATCTTGCCGAGTTCTTCCATTAAATGTGCTTTGTTATGTAAACGGCCGGCCGTATCAATAATGGCCACATCCGCTCCTTTGGCAACAGCACTGGCAACCGTATCGTAAGCCACTGCGCTGGGATCTGAGCCCATGGCCTGTTTTACAATGGGAACACCCACTCTTTCGCTCCAGATCGTTAATTGGTCTACTGCGGCCGCACGAAAGGTATCTGCCGCACCCAGGATCACATTCTTTCCGGCTTTTTTATAATTGTGTGCCAGTTTACCTATGGTAGTGGTCTTACCCACACCATTCACGCCTACCACCAATATGATATAGGGTTTCTTCCCTTCGGGGATCCCAAAGTCTTTATAGGATTGCTCTGCTGCATCTACCAGCATGGCTTCGATCTCTTCCTGCAGGATCTTATTCAGTTCGCTGGTGTTCACATATTTGTCTTGCTTCACCCTTTTCTCTACCTGTTCTATGATCTTTATGGTGGTTTCAATTCCCACATCCGCTCCCACCAGCGCTTCCTCCAGGTTATCCAGTACTTCCTCATCCACCGTACTTTTACCGGCGATGGCTTTAGTGATCTTGGAAAAGAATCCTTCCTTGGTCTTTTGCAAACCCTGGTCAAGACTCTCTTTCTCCTGTTTACCGAATAGCTTACCTAAAAAACTCATTATCTGAATTTGAAAATTTGAAAATATGCTAATTTGAAAATGAGCTTTTGATTGAAAACCTGAATTCATTTTCAAATTTTCAAATTGCCACATTTTCAAATTACAGTCGTAGACTGTTTAAATACAAAAAGCCTTCCATGCAAACAGGAAAGCTTTCTGAATATTTTATACAACAAGATCTATTATTTCTCTGCTAAGAAATCTTTAACCTTGTCTTTGTGTACGATGTTTTCTTTGAAAGTATAGGCACCGGTCTTAGGGCTGCGAACAGCCTTAATAACTTTGGTCCAGTTCTTTGCTTCAGCTGCTGCTTTAAGATCTTTTACTTTCGCGTTTTTGGAAGCTACTTTAGCCATGATTATTTGATTTCTTTATGAACAGTTACTTTTTTCAGAATCGGATTGTACTTCTTTAACTCCACACGCTCAGGTGTGTTTTTCTTGTTTTTGGTAGTGATGTAACGGCTTGTACCGGGCTGACCTGTGGTCTTATGCTCTGTACATTCCAAAATCACCTGCACCCTGTTACCTTTCCTTGCCATTTTATTGCGTGATTTACTTTATGAATTAGTTAGATTTTTACTCCTTCAGCTCTCATTCCTTTGATAACAACTGCCAAACCATTTTTGTTAATGGTTCTCAAAGCATCAGTAGATACTTTCATTGTTACCCAACGGTCTTCTTCTGCGAAGAAGAAACGTTTCTTCTGCAAATTGGGTAAAAAGCGACGTTTTGTTTTAATGTTAGAGTGAGAAACGCTGTTTCCTACAATGGGTTTCTTACCTGTAACCTGACATACTCTTGCCATGACTCTTAGTTTTTCTCCGATTTTTTTCGGGAGGCAAAGGTAGGGAAATGCGTTAAATTACCAATAACAAAACCCGTTTTTTTGAATATTTTCTCCACAAATCAGGCAAAAATACCGTTTGGAACTTCCTATTATACTGGT
>CANGOX010000149.1 GCA_947455605.1 Chitinophagaceae bacterium | reverse complement strand
ATAATTCAACTTTTCTGATAAGCAATTTTGGTTAAGTGAAATTTAGTGTTCTCAAATTATTATTATGAAATCAATAATGATAAAGCTTGCCGGATGTGCATGTGTTGTTTTTATCATCTGCAGTTGTGCCAATAGTAAGGAAAATAAAAACGAGCCAAGAGGAGTAGATAATCTGGCGTATAAATGGGGCAAAGTAGCATTGGAAGCTACAGCCAATAATACCGAAAAATTTAAACCACGCCCAACTGTAACATCCAGAATGCTGGGATTGGTTTGGACATCTATATTTGATGCATGGTCGAGGTATGACTCAAAAGCCCGCCCACTGTATTTACAAAATGTTGAAAGGGTTCCGGAAACTGAAAGAACGCTGGAAAATAAAGAAACAGCCATTAGTTATGCAGCATACCGGGCTATGTTAACCTACTATTCTTCTGATTCGGTGATGTTGCGAAATAAGATGAAAGAGTTTGGTTATAACCCGGATAATAATTCGCTTGACCCCAAAACACCAGAAGGAATCGGCAATCTTGCTGCAAAAACAGTAATTGAAGCAAGATTGAATGATGGCGCTAATGAAGCAGGCTCAATCCAGGGGTCACAGGGGACACCTTATTCAGACTATACAGGCTATAAGCCCGTCAATAATCCTGACACCTTACATGATCTTATACATTGGCAACCAAAATATTTCTCCGACGGTAAAGGCGGAAAATTTGCACCGGCATGCCTAACGCCACATTGGGGTAAAGTAAAAACACTGCTCTTAGATTCAGCAGCCCAGTTTCGTTCACAACCCCCGCCGGCAATCGGTTCGGCCCAGCTTGAAAAGGAAGTGAAAGATGTAGTAGAAATGCAGGCAAATCTGACCAACGAACAAAAAGCATTGGTTGAGTTTATGAGAGATGGGCCAAAGTCTGTTCAACAGGCAGGCCATTGGTTGATATTTGCACAGGATGTTTCTGTGAGAGATAATCATTCACTCGATGAAGATGTGAAAATGTATTTTGCTGTAGAAGCAACTGCAATGGACGCATTTATTGCCTGCTGGGATACAAAAATGAAATATGATTTTGCCCGTCCATATACACTTGTTCATTATTATTTTAAGGACAAAAAGATCAAAGGTTGGGGAGGCCCCGAAAAAGGAATGATCGAAATGCTGGGCCAGGAATGGCGCCCGTACTCGCCTGAAACATTTTTATGCCCCCCATTTCCCAGTTATATTTCAGGCCATAGTACGATCAGCGGTGCCTGCGCCGAAATTCTAAAACTGTATACAGGCAATGATCATTTTGGTGTTGAAGCAAAAAGAATACCCGGTGCACTTACAGAACCCGGTCATACCGGCCCCGAAGTTACCTTAAAATTTGCCACATTTACGGAAACCGCTGAAAAAGCGGGTATTTCCAGGGTGCTTGGTGGGTATCACATTCAATGCGAGAACAAAGAAGGTTTACTGCTTGGAAGAAATATTGCAGCAACAGTTTGGAAGAGATATTTATATTTAACGGGTACACCGCTTTAAAAATAAATAAAATCATCACCATGACGAAGAATAGAACCGGGTTCTCCTTTACAGTAACAGTTTGTATGTTGTTGGTATTCTTTTTTGCAACGGGCTGCAAAAATAACGATGCCAATGATAAGCCCGCATCTGAACCGGTATTCGAAAAAGTGCCCTCTTCTGTTAGTGGGATCTCATTTAACAATACAGTTGAAGAAACCTACGATAAAAATTATGAATCCTTTGCTTATGTATATAACGGGGCCGGTGTTGCAACTGGTGATTTTAATAATGACGGTTTGATAGATATTTATTTCACTGGTAACGAAGTGCCCGATAAATTATACATCAATCAGGGCAATATGAAATTTAAAGACGTTACCGCCTCTGCAGGGGTTGATGGCGGAAAGGGTTGGAAGAATGGTGTAACACTGGTTGATATCAACCATGATGGCTTGCTGGATATTTATGTTTGTAAAGGAGGATTCAGAGATGCTGATGAAGACAGAAGAAATCTATTGTACATCAATCAGGGCGATCTTACTTTTAAAGAAGAAGCAAAGGAATACGGTCTGGATGATGATGGCTATTCTTTACAGGCTGTTTTTTTTGATATGGATAATGACAACGATCTGGACATGTACCTCACCAGCCGCCCGGATACTTTTTATCTTGGATTATCAAAAATGGTGTCAGGTAAAAGGAATCCACCTGAAAAATGCAGGAATAAATTATATAGAAATGATAACGGCAAGTATACTGAGATAGGCAAACAGGCCGGTATCAGCCATAGTTTTGGTTATGGCTTATCCGTTGAAGTTGCAGATCTGAATAACGACGGTTACCAGGACATCTTTGTTGCCAACGATTATGCTGATAATGATTACATATTCATCAATCAAAAAAACGGCACATTTAAGGATGAAGTGAAATCAATGACAAACCATGTATCCCTTTTCTCCATGGGTTCAGATATTGCGGATATTAATAATGACGGCTTTGAAGATATCCTGGTAATGGAAATGTTACCTGAAAATTATAAGCGATCCAAAGTGTCTATGCCAAGAATGGATGTGGAAGGATTCTGGGCAATTGTAGATAGTGGGTTCCAAAAACAATACATGCATAATGTGTTGCATCTTAATAATGGCAATGGTTTCTTCAGCGATGTCTCGCAAATGGCAGGAATACAAAAAACAGAATGGAGCTGGTCAACATTGGCTTCTGATTTTGATAACGACGGGAACCGTGACATTTTTGTAGCCAATGGCTATCGAAGAGATTTATTTGATGGGGATATTCAGAAGAAACAGGATATGTATGTAAAAGCAAACATGCATAAATACAGCTCCTCACAGGATATGTTTGAAAAAGGATTTAAAGATTACATGGATATATACGATCCGATTAAAGTAAGAAATTATTTATTTAAAAATAAGGGTGATCTGCATTTCGAAAATGTTTCGGAAGCATGGGGGTTTAAGGACAGTACTTTCTCAAATGGTGCGGCGGTAGCAGATTTTGACAATGATGGGAAACTCGATCTGGTAATTAATAATCTAGACGGGGTAGCAGATGTTTACAAAAACATTTCTAATGCAAAGAATAATTTTCTGCGGTTAAAACTGGAAGGGCCTCAACAAAACGCTGAAGGCCTTGGCGCAAAAGTTTCCGTATACTACGATGGGAAAATGCAACAGTTTTTTCAGCAAAAAACTGTCCGGGGATACCTTTCCTGTAATGAACCGACCATTCATTTCGGATTAGGTAAAAAAGATAAGATTGATAGTGTAGTAATAGTTTGGCCTGATGGCAAAACAAATGCCTTGCAGAATGTTGCTGTAAATCAGGTGGTAAAAGTCAACTATCAACAGGCTGTTGCCGGTATTAACCATACACCCCATTATTCTCCTTTGTTTGCTGAGGCAACTGATCAGTTGCTGTCATCGCCTTTTATTCATAAGGAAAATAAATTGGACGAGTATGCCGATCAGGTATTGCTGCCCCATGAATTTAGCCGGGATGGGCCTTTCGTGGCAACAGGTGACGTGAATGGTGATGGTAACGAAGACTTCTATGTGGGTGGTGCAAAAGATCAGGCAGGCAGTTTGTATACACAGGGAAACGGAAAGTTCATAAAAAAACCGGTCCCTGTATTCGAAGCAGATAAGAAATACGAAGATATGGGCGCTGCATTTTTTGATGTGGATGGAGACGGCGACCTTGATTTGTATGTGGTTAGTGGCGGTAGTGAATTCATAGAAGGATCATCAATGTATCAAGACAGGCTATATATTAATGATGGCAAAGGGAATTTTACAAAAGGGGTCTTGCCTGTAACCTCAAGCAGCGGTTCTTGTGTATCTACTTTTGATGTTGATGGGGATGGGGATATTGATATATTCAGGGGAGGAGAAGTAGTGGCGCATCAATACCCGCAGGCTCCATTAAGTTATCTGTTGATTAATGAGCATGGGAAGTTTGTGGATAGAACAAAAGAAATAGCACCTGATCTTGTAAGAGCCGGAATGGTAAAATCAGCGGTTTGGGGAGATTTGAATGGCGACAAAAAACCAGAGTTGGTTATCGCCGGCGAATGGATGCCTATTAAAGTCTTTTCTTATACTAATGGTAAGTTGAAAGATGTTTCTTCAGGCTATGGCTTTGAGAATACCGAAGGTTGGTGGGATAAATTACTGGTAGATGATATTGACGGCGATGGAGATCTGGATATTATTGCCGGAAACCTTGGTGAGAACTACAAGTTTATAGCCAGCGTTGAAAAACCGTTTGAAGTGTTTGCAAAAGATTTTGATGGTAATGGCACCAATGATATCTTTTTGGCACGTCACCTGAAAGATATAATGGTGCCGATCCGTGGACGGGAATGTACCTCACAACAGTGTCCGATGATTGCCCAAAAATTTCCCACCTTTTTATCTTTTGCAGAAAGTGACCTCTCGGGCATATTAGGTGAAGAGCAGTTAAAAACAGCCTTGCATTTAAAGGCACATCTTTTTTCCACAGTCATATTTGTAAATGAAAAAGGAAAATTCAAGGTAAAGAAACTGCCCATGGAAGCGCAGCTCTCTACTGTTAACGGCATTATCGTAAAAGATTTTGATGAAGATGGCAAGAAAGATATCCTGATTGCGGGAAACAAATTTGATGTGGAGGTAGAAACAACAGCAGCAGATGCTTCCCCTGGTGTTTTTCTAAAGGGGTTGGGCGATCTCAATTTCAAAAGTTATAAGCCATTGGAAAGCGGATTCTTTGTTCCGTATAATGTAAAAGATCTGCAACCGATAAAAATGACAAATGGCTGGGGCGTATTGGTAAGTTCCAATAACGATATGTTAAGGCTTTATAAAGGACTTAAATAAAGAAGCTGTGCATGATATAAAATTCAAAGCCTTGTATTTTTTAAAAGGATACATATTCTTTTTGCCATTATTTTTTTTTATCAGTTGCTGGGGGCCGGGCCAAAAGAAACAAAACCGATTGCAGTACGCATCAAGCCCTTATTTAAAAGAGCATGCGGATAACCCTGTGGATTGGTATGAATGGGGAGAAGAAGCTTTGAACAAAGCCAAAAAGGAGAATAAGCCATTGCTCATCAGTATTGGATATGCTTCCTGCCATTGGTGCCATGTTATGGAAAAGGAATCATTTATGGACACTGCTGTAGCCAGAGTAATGAATGAAAATTTTATCTGTATAAAAGTAGATAGAGAAGAACGTCCGGATATTGATAATATTTATATGAATGCATTGCAACTTTTATCAGGTAATACGGGCTGGCCACTCAATGCATTTGCCTTACCGGATGGAAAACCATTTTATGCGGGCACATATTATACCAGAAAAAGCTGGATAAATTTATTGAAGGAGGTGTCCAAATCGTATCATATCAGATATAAGTTAGTGGAAACCCAGGCTCAGGCATTGGTGAACGGAATTGCGGAAGAAGATGAATTATTGATCAATACGCTTCAGTCAAAACAGGAATCGGCGCCTATTGATACAAAGGGACTGTATGAAAGTATTTATCAACAAACCGATCACCAGAACGGAGGTTTTAAAGGGGCACCTAAGTTTCCAACTCCTGCGCTGGCCGAATTTATGTTACAGCAATATTATATCTCCGGAAATAAGGAAGCTTTGGACTTGGCAACCACAACATTGAAGAAAATGGCACTCGGGGGTATATATGACCAGGTAGGTGGTGGCTTTGCAAGGTATGCAACGGACAGTCTTTGGAGAATTCCGCATTTTGAAAAGATGCTATACGATAATGGCTTACTGGTGAGCGCTTATGCACATGCATACGAGATCACGAAAGATAATTTTTATAAAAAAGTGATCAGTGAAACACTGGATTTTATTGACCACTCACTCGCGGCTCCCGGGGGTGGCTATTATAGCTCTTTGAATGCAGATTCTGAAGATGGAGAAGGAGACTACTATTCATGGAAAAAAGAGTCGTTTGATAGAATAACGGGAGGAGATAAAATAATGGCTTCTTATTTCAATGTAGCTCAGCTGGGTAACTGGGCGCCTGCAAAGAATATTCTTTATGCCAATCAAATACCTGCAGAATTCGCTGCACTTAATCAACTTGATCCAGGGGCTTTTAGTTCAAAGCTGATGGTGGTAAGAGACAATTTATATAAAGAAAGGAATAAACGTACCAGACCAACGATAGATACTAAAATTATCACTTCATGGAATGCCATTCTTTTGAAAGCATATACGGATGCGTATGCAGCTACCGGAGCAGAAGCATATCTCACAAAAGCAATAGCCTGTGCGGGTTTTCTTGAAAAACAACTGATTGCGGAAGATGGCAGCATTAAGAGAAATTATAAAGATGGAAAAGCAATGATAGGTGGATTCCTGGACGATTATGCCTGGACGGCCGCTGCTTTCATCAGGTTATATGAAACAAATTTTGATACCCATTGGTTAACTATTGCCAGACAGGTAACTGAACATGCTGTTAAAAAGTTCTTTAATAATAAAACAAACCTGTTTTATTATGCTGAAAAGCAAACGGATCTGGTAGTGAGAAAAACAGAAATTTTTGATGATGCTATTCCGTCTTCCAATGCAGTATTGGCGAAAGTGCTTTTCACCCTGGGAACGGTTTACGATGATACACTGTATACGAATCGGGGGGTACAGATGTACCGGTCTGTGGAAGAAAGGGTAAAGCGAACGCCAAGATATTATTTACAATGGTGCTCTCTCGCCTACTTTTTATCGGCCGGAAATTATGAAGTAGTGATCATGGGAAAAGAAGCTTTGAAAAAGAACAAAGAATTGCAACAAACCTATTTGCCAACCAGTATTATTATGGGTAGTACCCATGATGAAACGCTGCCAATGCTGGCAAATAAACTTCCTAAAGACAAAACCCTTATTTATGTCTGCACAGGTAAAGTGTGTAAAAGACCGGAAGAAGAAGCACGCAATGCATTAGAACAATTGAATTCCAGAAAAGAAAGGGATATTAAACGTAACTAAATGAAAAAAGACGCTAACGATTTCGTCATAAATGGCAGTTGTTATTCAACAACACGGGGCAGTAGTCTTATTGCCCCTTAATTTATTATCACATAACATTTATCCGATTAAATAAAACAGT
>CANGOX010000148.1 GCA_947455605.1 Chitinophagaceae bacterium | reverse complement strand
GTTACGGCCGGACTGGTAGACAAAAGAAAGATCTCCTGTTACGAGCATGTGAAATTTGAAGTGGAAAGTTGCGGTGGTATATATGTGGGAACGGAGCAGGCTGTGCAGGATGGGAAAATCGTAACCGGACAAACCTGGCAATCACATCCCGAATTTTACCGGTTGGTATTTAGCTGCCTCAATCAAAATTAACCCTTGCGTAGTCGCGTCTTCGCGGTTAAGACCTTCACCGCAAAGACGCGGGGCACGAAGGTTCGCTAAGAAATATATTATGATCATCTACAAAGAATACGATCAGCAGGCATTAGATCTCCAGTACAATAACCGCGCAAATGCCCTGGATCACGAATCCCATTTACAACAATGGGAATTGGTGAACAGGCAAACAGAAAAGAAATACACACTGCATAAGAACCTTGTTTATGGTGAATTGGAAAGAGAGTCCCTCGATATTTTTCCTTCCGATCTACCCAACGCAAAAACACTGGTGTTTATCCATGGCGGTTATTGGTATAAGAACGGCCCATTTGATGTGTACCTTGTTGCAGAAGCTTTCCGTAGCTATGGGATCACAACAGTGCTGATAGGTTACCCCTTGATGCCCGATCATCCAATGGAACAACTGGTGGCATCCTGCCGAAAGGCAATTGGCTGGGTCTTTCAAAATGTTTCAAAACATAACGGCAATCCTGATGAGGTCTATGTTGCCGGCCATAGTGCAGGCGGACATCTCGCTGCCATGATGATGGCTACCAACTGGCCACAATTTAATTCAACACTTCCATCCAATATCATCAAAGGTGTATGTGCGATCAGTGGATTATATAATCTATTACCCGTGCAGTTATGTTATGTGAATGAGATACTGAAAATGGACCCCGCAACGGTGATCAGAAACAGTCCGGTTCATTTATTACCTGAAACTCATTGTCCGCTTATACTAGCTGTAGGTGGGGAGGAGACCGCAGAATATAAAGCGCAAACCCGGGAATTGTTTACTGTATGGAAGGAGAAAGGTGCAGATGTGGAGATGTGGGAGATTGAAGGAACCCATCATTTCTCGGTATTGACAGCTTTGTTGGAACAAGTTTCCTATTTACATCTGATCCTGTGCAGATTAATGGGAATATCATAAGAAAATGAAAACAATACGAATTGAAGCTTATCCGAATGCTGATTGTGATCCAGACAATTTGATTGGATCAATTGAACTAAGAGGTAAAAAAAGATTGAATCATATTGAAATACTGATTGATGAAACAATCCTTTCATCGATCAATTCAAATTCTAAGGATGTAACTGGCTTTATAAAAGAGTTGAAAGACTTATGCTATGCATATAATATAGAAATTAATAGGCCTAATACTTTACGGGTAACCACAGGTAATAGGTCCAGTATACATATGCTTAAGTTAATAGAAATTAATTACCATGCATTCCGGCCGGATGGAGCACCCACCCGTGCATTAATTAAACTTGAACTTGCAGATATTGTATAACCAAACTATTGTCCAATCTCAATTTCGGTCTTCTCACTCTCATTACCCAATCTATCCACCGCCACTACACTTACTTTATTCAAAGTCACTTCTTTTTTATTTTTATCGATCGCTGTTTTGGCAAGGCTTACTGAACGGTCATTTCGGTTTACGATCTGATAGCTCCAGGTAGAACCATATTGGGAGTATACGATCCATCTGAAAACTTTCTCAGGGTTGGGGTGCGTCCAGCTGATCTTCCAATTTGTAATACTGAACTCTTTTTGTACAGCAGGTGCCGCAGGAGCTTTATTGCCTAACCAGGGACTGGCGGGTACGATCGCATCTTTTTTATAGCTGCTTTCCAATAAGGCACTGGCCAGTTTCGGGTTTTTGGTTACCGAAGAAATACTCCAGTGAATGGCACCATTGCTTTGCGGTAACATGCCACGGGTGATCTGGATCTCACTGAGGGTTTCTGTTACACCTTTGGTGCTGGTATCACCCACATTCATACCCGGCCATAAATGGCGGTGTTTGGTATTCTCGCCGTTCCACCAGCCCAACAGAATCGGGAAGCTCAATGGCATACGGTTAATGGGCCAATAAAGTTGTGGTGAAAAATAATCCACCCATCCTTTGTTCAGCCAAAGTTTCGCATCCGCATACAGTGTATTGTATTGATCAAATCCCTCCACAATAGAAGGGAAGCCGGGTTTCCAGGTACCAAAGGGACTGATCCCGAACTTCACATATTTCTTGGTGGCTTTGATCTCTTTATATAATCTTTCGATCAGGGTATTTACTGCTGCCCGTCTCCAGTTGCCACGGGATAAATTGCCTCCCTTGCTTTGATAGGTAGCCCAACTCTCATTATCCGGAAAATCTTCTCCGCCATTGTATTCAGGATAAGGATAAAAATAATCATCCAGATGAACGCCATCAATATCATAACGCTTCACAATATCTTTTACTACTGCCGCTGTTTTATCCTGGGTTTCTTTTTTAGCCGGATCCATCCAGTAATAATTCTGTTTCAGTTTTAATACCAGTTCAGGATTTGTTTTTACGATAGATTTTTCACTGATCTCTTTACTGGTGGGATGGTAAGCGCGATAAGGGTTTAACCATACATGCAATTCCAGGCCACGGTCGTGTGCCGCTTCCACCCAAAACTGCAAGGGATCATAAAATGGAACCGGTGCCTTGCCTTGCTCTCCGGTAAGATAATAAGACCAGGGTTCCAGATCACTGTTATACAAAGCATCTGCCATGGGCCTTACCTGAAAGATCACCGCATTAAAATGATGGTCCTTTAAAAAATCGAGCAGGGTAATAGCTTCTTTTTGCTGTTCTTCATTGCTCAGGCCCGGTTTGCTGGGCCAGTTGATATTAGCTACCGTGGCCACCCAGGCGGCACGGAATTCCTTTTCAACTACAGGGGGGGCAATATAGGTTTGTGCCTGTGCGAAATGTGCCAGCAACAAAAAAATGAGCAGGCAGTATTTGGAGGAGACCGGTCTTTTCATAAATAGACGTTGAGGACGACTAAAGTACTTAAAACAAGCTATAGGGAATGAATAATGGGTATATATTTCGACAGGATCGGATGAGTGGAAACTTTTCATACAAACCCTGTGATACCTATGCAGGCAGCGCATGAATCGCTGTTAAAACCGTTCTTATCCAAAGGTAATCAACGGGATTGGATTACCTTGCACTTGTTATGTGGATCTATCTACTAGTGTTTATTGCATCCTTTCTTGTTGACTTATTGCCTTTTATAGGCCCACCGGCATGGACGGTCATGGTCTTTTTTCAGATGCATTACGGGTTGAATATCTGGTTTGTTTTGATAGCGGGAGTGATTGGCTCTACACTTGGCAGATACACCCTTAGCCAATATATTCCATGGCTTTCAGACAGGTATATTAATGTAGCCAAGAATGAAGATCTCAAATTTATTGGTCAAAAGCTTACTACCAAAGGGTGGCAGGTTCAGCTTTTTGTTTTGATATACACGTTAACGCCTTTGTCGTCTACGCCCTTGTTTACAGCAGCAGGAATGGCAAGGATGAAGCCAATGCAGATCTTACCCGCTTTTTTTGTAGGCAAATTTGTTAGTGATACCATCATGGTCATGGCAGGCGATTATGTTGCTCAGAATTCAAAAACCATCTTTAAAGGGTTGGTATCCTGGCAAAATTTCTTTACGATCCTTCCCGGGATCCTTATTATCTGTGTTCCCCTTTTTATTAATTGGCGTCTGCTGCTGGAGAAAAAGAAATTCAGGCTCAATTTTCATATCTGGAAATAACAGGGCATTTTTTGCATAAAATTTTAACGGGATTTTCCGGTTTAGGGCTAGCCCTAACTCTTTTTTACCTGTTTTAGTATATCCCGAACAATTTATTTCCCTGTTTTTTTACTGTATTTCCTGCGGTGAAAAAAACGTTCTCTTGTAGTTTTTTTCAATGTTTTTTGTAGTGCCGGGTAGGTTATTTTTATTATTTGAAATACTATTTTACTATTTCAGAAGACAAAAAACTGTTGTATGTTTTATAATAAAACGATCATTCTTCATGAAAGATAATAGCCATGTTTTTGTTACTGGAATCTAAGTGCACACTGATTTTGTTAATTCAATCTGTGATCTTCTTTTTTTGTTTTTAATAAAAGAAGTTATTGGCCAACTGTAACAGACTATAATAACTCTACACGGTACAAGTATGAAATAACAACGTAATGATGATTGATCGGCGATGAGCAGGTGAAAAATAATAAGTGCGTGGTAGCGAAATTTTTTTATTTCATTCTTTGGTTATACTTGTATCATAAAATCCAATATCGCAAACAACCCGCGGTTTTTCATGCGGAATGTTTGTAGATATTATATCCAGTATTTACAAACCTATCCGAAAAACCATGCTAAAAAACTCCCCCCAGGGTTTTAGTAAGGCCATTGTGTCTTTGGTCTTCGCCCTAACGCTTTTCGCCAGCTGCAGCAAGAGCTACGATCCCGCCAATTTAATTAATGACAAGGTGGCCTTATTAACCGGGCAACCTGATTCTGTGAACTGGGTGCTGAATGCCATCCAGGTAAACAATGCATCGGATACCGCTGCGAAAGGGGCGGTTAAAATTTATCATGCCGATGGATCGTTTACAGACAACCTCGGGTTTACAGGTTTCTGGACCATGTATTCGCGTGATTCATTGATAGAGAGCTCACATCCCTGTGTGAATCCTGATGCTCCCTACACAACTCAGAATTATCATATTGACCGTTTGGACAAGGGCAGACTACAACTGACCTACACGAGTGCTGACAAAAAAATCAAACTGCTATATGACGCAAACAAGTAAAAGCCTCCTGGCTGTACTTGTTACCTGTTTGATTTTGCATTGTCCGTTAATTGCTCAGATAAAAATCAATTATCATTTTGGTTTTATCGGGGCAACAGGTGACACCTCTGCCAAAATCAGCGAATCGGTAATGATTCAGTACAGCAAATGTTTCGATGTTACGAACGGCTTATCCAAGTATGGCTCACCAAAATTCGGTGCATTTGCTATCGTGTGTACAGAAGTACCGCCTAAAGTAGAACTATTGGTAAATGCCTACCCAAACCCCGCTGTTAACCAGTTAACCATCCGTTCGCTGTCAAATTATCCTGAGAGAGGTGTTATACGGTACAGTGTGTTACTCACTGATCTGTCAGGTAAACCCATCAAAGAGATCAAAACAGATCTGTCTGCCATCAACCGGGGATTTACCATACCTGTGAATGATCTCCCTATGGGATATTTTATCGTCACATTGTATGCCGACAAAGAAAGGATCCAATCATTCAAGATTTTAAAAGCTGCTTAAGATGATTAAAAATTTACACAGCATTACCGTATTATTTATTGTTTTGATTTTTGCAGGTTCCCGGTCTTTTGCACAGCTTACGCAAACACCGAAAGGGGTTTTGTTTCAGGCATCGATTACGGATGGTAAGGGTAACTCTGCTTCTAACAGAACGGTATATATCCAGGATGCGATCATACAGCGAACTGCCAACGGCCCTGTTGTGTATAGTGAAACTTTTCAGATCACGGCTTCTGAACAGGGATTGATAACGATCGTGATCGGTCAGGGTACACGTGTTTCCGGTGCGGCTTCTCTGGCAGATATCGATTGGTCGGCTGGCCCTTTCTATTTTAATGTAAAAGCCGCTGTGGCACCGGCATCTGCAGCTATCGGCTGGATTGCCTCACAAAACTATGTAGACCTGGGTACATCTCCTTTCTGGTCGGTTCCTTATGCATTGTTTGCTTCGAAAGTAGAAGGCATGGATAAGAAACTGAATATTTCGGATACCGCAGCTATGCTGAAACCTTATGCCGATAACAAGAATATTGTTTTCACTCCGGGTATCAATGGATTGGTACCGGCACCAGGTAAAATACAGGGTCGTTATTTGAGTGACAATGGAACCTGGCTTCCCTTTATCGATACCGTAAGACTGAATGCGAGGATCGATTCGAAACTGAATATCGCAGATACAGCGTTGATGCTTGGTGGCTATGCCAAACGCGGACAGTCGGTAAAATATTCAGATACTGCTTCTATGTTGTATGGCTACGCTAAAACTGGAAAATCTGTTCAATATGCAGATACGGCATCCTTGTTGTCGAATCGTTTTAGAATTTCAGATAGTACTACGATGCTGAGTGGTTATGCAAGAACAGGAAGAACTGTTCAATATGCTGACACAACATCTATGTTGTCAAACCGTTTAAAAATTTCTGATACAACGTCGATGTTTGGTGGTTATGCAAGAACAGGCAAATCAGTTCAATATGCTGATACGGTATCAATGTTATCAAACCTGTTACGAATTTCTGATAGTACCTCAATGCTGAATGGTTATGCAAGAACCGGAAGATCTGTTCAATATGTTGATACCGCTTTTATGGTATCTAATCGGTTGAAAATATCAGATACTTCATCCATGTTAACGGGCTATGCGAAATCCGGCCAATCAGTGAGATATGCAGATACGGCTTCCATGCTGATGAACCGTTTGAGAATTTCTGATAGCACAATGATGCTGGGTGGTTATGCGAGAACAGGTAAATCAGTTCAATACGCTGATACGGCATCCATGTTATCAAATCGTTTAAGGATTTCTGATAGCACATCGATGTTGAGTGGTTATGCGAGAACAGGCAGATCTGTTCAGTATGCAGATACTGCTTCTATGCTTTCAAATCGATTGAAAATATCTGATAGTACCGCAATGCTGAGTGGTTATGCGAAAACAGGCAGGTCTGTTCAATATGCTGATACGTCATCCATGTTGACAGGTTATGCCAAAGCAGGACAGTCTGTGAGATATTCTGATACCGCATCTATGTTGGTAAACCGGTTGAAAATTTCTGATAGCACAATGATGTTAAATGGATATGCAAAAACCGGACAATCCGTTCAATATGCGGATACGTCATCCATGTTGACAGGTTATGCTAAATCCGGTCAGTCTGTGAGATATTCTGATACCGCATCTATGTTGGCAAACCGGTTGAAAATTTCTGATAGCACAACGATGCTGGTTGGATATGCAAGAACAGGTAAATCAGTTCAATACGCTGATACCGCATCCATGTTGTCAAATCGCTTAAGGATTTCTGATAGTACCTCGATGTTGAGTGGTTATGCGAGAACAGGCAGATCTGTTCAGTATGCAGATACGTCTTCTATGCTTTCAAATCGGTTGAAAATATCTGATAGTACCACAATGCTGAGTGGTTATGCGAAAACAGGCAGGTCTGTTCAATATGCTGATACGTCATCCATGTTGACAGGAT
>CANGOX010000147.1 GCA_947455605.1 Chitinophagaceae bacterium | reverse complement strand
ACCGTATGTGTGATCGAATAAATACTTCGTAAAAAATCCTGCCGCTTTTTGGAAATATCCAATCCGGTAAAATGACTAACCACCCTTTTCTTTATATTCTTTGCCTTACCTACATAGATCACTTTCCCTTTATTATCGTGGAAATAATATACACCAGGCAACATGGGTAAACCCTTAATATAATCTTCGTGCAGGTTGGGAGGCAATAACTGGCCTTTGTTTTCTTTTTTCAGCATTTCCTTGATCAGCAGACCGCCGTTATTCTTCAAAACCTTATCAAGCACTTCTGTTGTGGCCAAAGCATCTCCTCCTGCCCTGTGCCGGTTCTCGATCTGGATCCCCAGTTCCCTGCACAAATGACCCAAACCATATTTCCTGAATCCCGGGAACACCTTCCGGCTGAGGCGGATAGTGCATAATTTGGGTGTTTGCAGGTTATAGCCAGATTCCTGTAAATGATGTTTTACAAACGAGAAATCGAAATTGACGTTATGGGCTACAAAGATCCGATCCTGCAATAACTGAAAGATCCGTGGAGCCACTTCCGAAAAATCAGGGGCAACAGCCACCATGGCATCCGAAATACCGGTCATATTGGCCACAAAAGGCGGAATGGGCTGGTGCGGATTAACCAGGGTTGAATAAGTTCCCTCTATCTCAGTTCCATTATGTAAAACGATAGCGATCTCAGTGATCCCGTGCTGCTGGGGAAAACCACCCGTTGTTTCAATATCTACGATCGCGAACTGCATAAGCGCAAAATAACGTTAGTAAATCTGCCCAACAAAGCTTATTTTACTATTCGTATCGAATTCTTCAGAAAGGTAATTCCACTGCCCGGCAAAATACAATGACTTCGTTTATCCTGCCATTTTCGGGTTGATCTGACGCATTTCCCTTCGAGAAATAAAAAATAAGGGTTTTGTAATAAAAATCTTCCCGTAGCTACTAACAAAAAAATTAAAAGGCTGTAACCTTTTATTTAAACGAACGTTAGCTATAATTAACAATCATTAACCCTTTACAGGTAGCATCCTGTTTAATTTTGACACCGAATAAACCAATATGAAACCGATCCTTTCCCTTTTACTGGTACTGCTGCTTTCAGGCTGTAATTACCACCCATCCGCCAAAGCGGCCGGGGCCATTGGCGAAAAGGTGAAAGCTTGCTGCACTACCTTATCAATAGCCAAAGAAGCCAAAAACCTGGTTCCGGCCTGTTGCGAACAGAAAGCGGAAGCCGTTTCTGTTATTTCTGTGACCCTGCTTGAAAGAAGCGGTCAGATCCTTACCTGGTAACTGAATTCCTCCAAAAGCATCCCTTTTCATGAGCCCCTACAGGGCTTTTCCTTACTTTTGCAAACATTTTAACGCTGAACGCGAAAGGCTAAACGCTTAACGCTGTTTTTTGATCATTTCAGCGTTAAGCATTAGGCGATGAGCGTTAAGCGTTCTCCGTACAATTTTAAGCGTTAAGAAAAAATGGAACTAAGTAAGAATTATATCCCCAATGAAGTGGAAGCCAGATGGTACGAACACTGGCTGAGTAAAGGTTATTTTGCCAGTAAACCCGATGAGCGCGAAGCTTATACCGTGGTGATACCCCCACCCAATGTAACCGGCGTACTGCACATGGGGCATTGCCTGAATAATTCCATCCAGGATATCCTTATCCGCCGCGCCCGTATGCATGGTAAGAATGCCTGTTGGGTTCCCGGAACCGACCATGCTTCTATTGCCACCGAGGCCAAAGTGGTAGGTATGCTTCGCGAAAGAGGCATCACCAAATCCTCTTTAACCCGCGAAGAGTTCTTGGGCTACGCCTGGGAATGGAAAGAAAAATATGGTGGCATCATTTTACAACAGTTAAAGAAACTGGGATGCAGCCTTGATTGGGACCGCACATCTTTCACGATGGATCCTGTGTATTACCAATCGGTAATTAAAGTATTCATTGATCTCTATAATAAAGGAATGATCTACCGCGGCAAACGGATGATCAACTGGGATGTGAAAGCTAAAACGGCTTTGAGTGATGAAGAAGTGATCCGCAAGGAGACCCAACAGAAATTATATTATCTCCGCTATAAAATTGAAGGAGAAGATCAAAGTGTGATCATCGCTACGGTTCGTCCTGAGACTATTATGGGCGATACAGCTGTTTGCGTACACCCGAAAGATGATCGCTACAAAGCATTACATGGAAAATACCTGACGGTTCCGTTGATCGGCCGGCGTATTCCGATCATTACAGATGAATATGTGGCCATGGATTTTGGTACCGGTGCCTTAAAAGTTACACCGGCACATGATATGAATGATTACCAGCTTGGCGAAAAACATGGCCTTGAAGTGATCGATATTTTTAATGACGATGGCACCCTGAATGCCGATGCACAGATCTGCGTTGGTGAAGATAGATTTGCCGCCCGCAAAAAGATTGTACAGTTACTGGAAGAAGGGAATTTTGTAGATAAAACAGAAGACTATACCAGTGAAGTAGGCTATTCTGAAAGAACCGATGTGGTGGTTGAGCCCCGCCTCAGCCTGCAATGGTGGGTAAGTATGCAGCAGATCAGTGAGCCTGCATTAAAAGCCGTGATGGATAATGAGATCAATTTCCATCCTGCCAAATTCAAGAATCTCTACCGTAACTGGATGGAGAATATCCGCGATTGGTGCATCAGCCGTCAGTTAACATGGGGACATAGGATCCCTGCATTTTATACACCCGATGGAGAATTTGCTGTAGCGGCATCGATAGAAGAAGCCTTCGTTCAATTAAAAATTAAAAATGAAAAATTAAAAATTGAAGAGATCAGGCAGGACGATGACGTACTCGATACCTGGTTCTCCAGTTGGTTATGGCCGTTTGAAGTGTTTGGCGGTCTATCTAACCCGGACAACGAAGAGATCAAATACTACTACCCTACCAATACATTGGTTACCGCACCTGAGATCATTTTCTTTTGGGTGGCAAGGATGATCATGGCGGGTTATGAGTATATGGATCAGAAGCCTTTTAAAGATGTATACTTCACCGGTATCGTTCGCGATAAACAGGGAAGAAAAATGAGCAAGAGCCTTGGTAACTCACCCGATCTGCTGGGATTGATCGATCAATATGGAGCAGACGCCGTTCGCTTTGGTATCATGATCGCTTCACCTGCGGGCAATGATATTTTATTTGACGAATCATCATTGGAACAGGGAAGAAATTTTAATAACAAACTCTGGAATGCGCTGAAGCTGATCAAGATGTGGGAAGGTCGTCAGTCGTTAGTAGTGAGTAGTGAGTTGTTAGTATCTACGCACGACTTCGCCATTACCTGGTTCGAAAACCGCCTCAACCAGGTTAAAGCAGAAGTAGACGAGATGATGAATCAGTTCCGTTTGAGCGAGGCATTAAAAACCATATACTCATTGGTATGGGATGATTTCTGCAGCTGGTACCTCGAATGGGTGAAACCGGGTTTTGAACAGCCGATCGATAAAGCGGTGTATGAAAAAACTGTTGGCTATTTTGAAGAACTGATGCAACTGTTACATCCCTTCATGCCTTTCATTACCGAAGAGATCTATCATATGCTCAATGAACAGAAAGAAGATCTCTGCATTAAACAGGTAGAATCCTTACATCCTTTTGATAAAACCATTCTTGCATCCGGTGAATTATTGAAACAGGTAATTTCGGCGTTGAGGGATGCCCGCAATAAGAACCAGATCAAACCAAAGGATCCGATCAAATTACATATTCAGGCAGAATCCGTTTCCGGCTATCAGGCCATAGAGAATATATTATTAAAACAGGTAAATGCAGAATCCATAGCATACACAACTGTTTCTGTTGCCAACAGTATTGTTGTGGCAGTTGAAAAAGATAAATTCTTTATAGAAACAGAAAAACAACTGGATACTGCCGGACTGAAAACAGAATTATTAAAAGACCTGGAACACCAGCAGAAATTCCTGGAAAGTGTTGTCAAAAAACTCAGCAATGAGCGCTTTGTACAAAATGCCAAACCCGAAGTGGTAGCGCTGGAACAAAAGAAACAGGCCGATGCTGAAGCAAGGATCAAAACGATCGAAGAAAGTTTACAGAATATGCAATAAATAATGGACGTCATTTCAACGAGGAACGAAGAGAAATCTTTTCAAGCAAAGTAAATTCATGAAAAGATTTCTCCTCGATGTACCTCATCATCGAAATGACGTTTCAAATGATATTCAATATTTTTTTGTCCTTTCCTCCCCCTTTACTAATATTAACTTATGAAACTATTGAAACCGGGGTGTTCAATCATATTTACTTTATTGTTTTTGACAATAACCACCGGCGTTTTTTGTCAGTCACAAACTGAAGTTCGTTTCACAAAAGGGGTTAATCCAAAATACCCGACCAACTTTTATTTCAAAACCCTATCGTCTACTGCAAAGCCTGCTGCGGTAGCTATTCCGTTTGGGATGATGGCGTTTGCACTCATCAACGACAATAAGAAACTGGAAACAGATGCCTATGAAACGCTTGCCGGCATTGCTATTGCTGCTATCGGTACCGAAGCGTTGAAAGTGATCGTAAAACGCCCACGCCCTTATGAAACCTATTCAGATATATATCCTGATGAAATAGATAATGGTAATGCTTTCCCATCCGGACACACTTCAGTTGCCTTTGCTGCGGCTACTTCTATCTTACTCAATCAAAAGAAATGGTATTTCGCTGTTCCTGCATTTGCCTGGGCTTCGGGATTAGGCTATTCCCGTATTTATCTTGGCCAGCACTACCCTTCTGATGTTGCGGCCGGCGCTCTTGTTGGTGCAGCCAGTGCCTATGCAAGTCATTGGCTGAATAAGAAATTTTTTACAGGAAAGAAGAAGAAATTGTCTTAAGCGAACAATCGCTGATTGGTTTACCGGTTTATTCGTTTACTAGTTTAATAGTTTATTAGTGGTTGTACAAACTGCAGACTGCCTGCAATTTCGAAATACCAATAAACCAGTAAACGAATAAACCAATCAACTAATACACCAACATATGTGTCTGCTTGATGATGCCCATCACAAACACGCTCTGTACATGTCCTATATTCTCCGCCTGACTTAATTTATTAACGTGAAAATCGTAATAGGCATCCATGCTTTCTGCCACTACTTTCAGCATAAAATCAAACTCGCCTGAAATATTGTAGCACTCGATCACTTCATTCATCTGTTGAATGCTTTTGATGAATTTTCCACCTGCATTTTTATCGTGTTGCTTCAGTGACACATAACAGATCACCATCAGGCCTTTCTTCACTTTCGAATGATCCAGCAAGGTGGCATATTGCCTGATCACGCCCGATTCTTCCATCCGCTTGATGCGTTCATGAACTGGGGTTGTACTCAGATGCACTTTATCGGAGATCTCCTTTACCGTGGCACGCGCGTTTTTTTGCAGTTCACGGAGTATGGCCATATCTTTCTCATCAAGTGAAAAAGAGGCATTAGTGGATTCGGCTGTTTTGGGTTGTTTGGGCATAGCAAAAATGTATTTTATCCTGTATAAAGCTATTAAAACATTGCATTTATTCCAAAATAAATAAATAATATGTGATTTTATTCTACCAAACTACATTTGTACCACACAAAACATAAAATATGTCAATAAAAAACATCGATTTCAGCCTTCCTTATAAAGTGGCTGATATGAGCTTAGCCGATTGGGGCCGTAAAGAGATCCGTCTCGCTGAAGCAGAAATGCCGGGTCTTATGTCTATCCGTGCAGAATACGGTCCAAGCCAGCCTTTGAAAGGTGCGCGTGTTGCCGGTTGTTTGCACATGACCATCCAGACCGCTGTGTTGATTGAAACACTGGTTGCCTTGGGTGCTGAAGTAAAATGGAGCTCTTGTAATATCTTCTCTACACAGGATCAGGCTGCTGCGGCAATTGCTGCTGCCGGTATCGGTGTATTTGCCTGGAAAGGTCAAACACAGGAAGAAGCTGATTGGTGTATTGAACAGACCCTGTTCTTTGGTGGTGCAGACCGTCCGTTGAACATGATCCTGGATGATGGTGGCGATCTGACCAATATGGTTTTTGATGTATATCCTGAACTGGTTGCCAATATCAAAGGTTTATCTGAAGAAACTACTACCGGTGTTCACCGTTTGTATGAGCGTATGGCGAAAGGTACTTTACCGATCCCTGCGATCAATGTGAACGATTCTGTTACCAAATCTAAATTTGATAACAAATACGGTTGTCAGGAATCATTGGTAGATGCGATCCGTCGTGCTACAGATGTGATGATGGCCGGTAAGATCGCAGTAGTGGGTGGTTATGGTGATGTGGGTAAAGGTTCTGCCCTTTCGCTGAAAGGTGCAGGTTGCCGTGTAATTGTAACCGAGATCGATCCGATCTGTGCATTGCAGGCTGCTATGGAAGGTTTCGAAGTGAAGCCAATGGCTGAAGCGGTTAAAGAAGCGGATATCATTGTTACTGCTTCCGGTTGTCGCGACCTGATCACTGAAAAACATTTCCGTTTGATGAAAGACAAAGCGATCGTTTGTAACATTGGTCACTTTGATATTGAAATCGATATGGCTTGGTTGAACAAAGCTTACGGATCTACAAAAGATACCATTAAACCACAGGTTGATCTGTACAATATTGATGGTAAAGATGTAATCGTATTGGCTGAAGGCCGCCTCGTTAACTTAGGTTGCGCTACAGGCCATCCAAGTTTTGTAATGAGTAACTCTTTCTCAAACCAGACTTTGGCCCAGATCGAATTATGGACCAATTTCAAGAACTATGAGAACAAAGTGTATGTGTTACCTAAACACCTGGATGAGAAAGTTGCCCGTTTACACCTTGCCAAAGTAGGCGCTGTACTGGACGAGCTTACCGATGCACAGTCTGAGTACCTGGGTATCTCTAAGAGCGGTCCTTTCAAGGCTGACATGTATCGTTATTAATCGTTTGTTCATAGAACATGGACGATGGACCATAGTAAGAGCCCGCTTCTTTGAAGCGGGCTTTTTTAATATTGAATATTGAACAAGGAATATTGAATGTTGAAGTAAATACTCCCTCCAAAATTTCCTCCCCTCTCAGGGGAGGTGGCCGAAGGACGGAGGGGTGTCACGACTTGTGCACGAAACAAACATTCCCACAACCTTACTAAGCCGTTTGAACACCCCCTCCTTGCAAAGCAAGAAGGCGGAATGCTTTTATATGCTGTATTTTTAGGTAAATAATTATTTGCCTTTTCTCACTTCACATATCAGAACGTTTTTTCAATTTACACTTGTTGCCATCTTTTGGATGCATACAACAACTGCTTCCGCAAAAGATCAAAGGAATACAGATACTACCCCACTTTCCACCCGGCACCAGGCACTCACCTATCTT
>CANGOX010000146.1 GCA_947455605.1 Chitinophagaceae bacterium | reverse complement strand
TTTTGGGTTCCAGTAAGATCCGCAGAGGATGATGGGCACGATAAGTATCCCAGATCCAATCATCTGTAAAATAGGGGTGCCCATTATCTTCATGTATCTTAAGATCTGAAGCGCTGAAATATTTTCCGTCTTCACTAATATTTACCGGTCTTTCCATTGTACGATAAAGAGAAGTATAGAAAACTGTTTTATTTTTTTCATCAGTACCCGTTACAGCTATCTTTCCTAACATTTCATTCCAGATCTTTTTACCGGCATTGGAAACCATATCCAGATCATATGCTTTGATCTCACGATTCAGATTTTGTTTTGCCTGGTCTTCACTGATAAAAGAAATACCGTAACGTGCTTTGATCTTGTTAGCCCTGTTACCAAAATACAATTTCACAAATAATGAATCTTTAGAAAATGATTCGGGAAGCTGATCTGTTTCGAAGTAGATAAACACTTTGGTATTGTGCTTCAAAAATTGATACCCACTGATGGCATTCCCATTCTTCTTTAATTTTCCGCCAAAGCAATTCAGAATAAGCCAAGCCGGTTTAATATCGGCAAAACTGAATTCGTAGATAGCCGATTGATGAGAAGGTGCAAACCGAACCAATACATTCGGATCCTCCAATCTCACAGAATAGTAATAAGGTTTTACCACCTCGTTATCATAGGAATAATTAATAACAGGTTTTATACCCGCTTCATCGCCCTGGTAAACACTCAGGCTGAAGGCAGGAGTTCCTCTATGACTTGTAATGACCAGGGGTAATCCTTTAAGCAGATCACCGGTAAAATCTTCCCGATTAGGATACACGCGTAAGATACTATTGGGCAGATGAACAGTTGGGTAGGTTGGCACCAACAGGTGACTGATATTACCTATATAAGGATTCACATAATCAACAGGTTGTTTGTGTTGTGTACTTTGCGTATACCCTATCGAAAACAATACAGTAACCCATAAAACAATATTTTGAGTATATAATATTAATCGCTTCATACAATTCTTTAGGTATTACTGTTTTTTTGAACCGGTAATTTTGAGTTCACCAGGCTGATTGGAGTCAGGAAGAAATACTTCCAAAAAACCCGGGTAGCGCGAATTTGTTTTCAGTTGTTTATTATTAAATATGGCTTCGTATTTATTTGACGGATCAAGACAAACCAAAATACATCTTTGATGGGTTGAAGTTTGATCAAACCGAAGTGTAGCAGTATACGTTGAAAACTTTTCTCCAAATTGTTGCTTATCAATCCATACTTCCAGACCGGTTGTAACCGTTCCTGTTTTATAATACGATGCAAACCAGTTAAGTACCGGTGAAGAAAGTCCGGAGAACTGTGCCCATCCTGCTCCTCTGCCGGAACTGCTGATAAAATGCTCATAGGTACTGTATGTAAGATTTGTTTCCCTCTTCCAAAGTTCCAAAGCCGTATGGGCAATCTGCCAGGCTTTGTCTGCTTCGCCCATATCCAACATGGCTTTCCACATAAACCATTGATGCGGCATCCATACGGTACCGTTCCAATATCCATCCTGACGGAAATAAGTAGCCGACTGATCTATTGCGGTAATACCATAAGGCGTCCAGAGATGTTTGGGAGAAAACAGGTTGTCCATCATCTTTTTCTGCTGAGCCTTTGTAGCAATACCTGAGAACAACGGCGATACACCATCTAAACCCATATTATAATTGCTGCTGTCTGTGGGATATCTGAATATTTTCTGCGCTTTACCTGCCCCATCATGTACTACATAACTGTAATAACCGGTTACTTCATCCCAAGAAAATTGCTGCAGTGGTTCGCTCATCAATTTTATCTGTTGCTCATAATTCAATACATCTGCAGGAAGATCCATTGCTTTGGCACATAGTTCCATTATTTTAGCAGCACGGATACACTGGGCAGTAGTAATAACAGGTGTTACCGACTGACGTAATAGTTGATTCTCGCGCAGGTATTTTTGTGGCGCATAATCATCCCACCCTCCGGAGTTATAGAAATAGTCCCAGGTTTTTAAAAGGCCCGACTTCATTTTAATAGTTGAGGTTGGGGTAAGACCGATCATAAATTGATAATACTGCTGAAGTCTTGGATACAAATATGTCAGCAACTCTTTTGATTGTGTTTTATTCCACAGATCATAAAACGCATAGAATTGAACCGGCACGGGTGAGCCATGATGAATAAATGCAGATTGATTACCTACGTTGGTGGTATATGCATTGATGATCTCAAAACTTTTCTGCAGATCCACTTCCTGCATACCAAGGGCAATAAAACCTACATCCCAGGTATATAAACTATTCCACCATTTACCGGGGGTAAAATGCCGGATATAATTCCGTTGTGTGTAAATGGGATAAACTACATTGGCCAATAAAGCTGCTGTAAGTAACTGGTTACCTAATTTGTATTGGTTACCTGCAGGCAAAACAGAAGGTTCCGGTGATGGTGCAGGAATATTAGCGATCAGGCTATTGGCATTAAACTGTTTCACCGCTTCTTTTACAAAGGTTTCCGTTCCGGTACAAAGCAACACATATACTTTTCTGTGCGAATGAGGTTTTAACTCAACAGGGCGGAAGAACAGATTGGTAAAATGCCCTTTCTGGTTACCCATAAAGCGTTTTGTTACATTATTATTGGATGACATCTTGAAATAGATATCCAACTCATCATTCAATACTTCGCGAACATCATCATAGGCAAAATCCCAGGCCAAGCCATAATAAGCCGGGATGTCTTTGTATTTCATTACGAGTGCTTTCGCATCTTTCTCTCTTTGGATTATGGGTTCAAAACTCTTACTGTTTGGCATTAAGACAGGTACTTTCGCATTTTTTTCCTGCGTAATGAAAAAGCCATTCAACTCAATTTCAGTATTGGCAACAGAACGAAGCCTGAGCAGGTTTTGTGCAGACAATTGGCATTTGATCTGCTTAAACTCAAAATTGCCGGTTCCTGTAAATTCAATCTTTTCTTCGGAGATACCTGATAACAGAAAAACCGCTTTCTCTCCTTTTTTTACCCGATAACGGAAAAACAGGGTTGCTTCGCCATTCTGCGGGTAACGGTCAATTGTATAGGTAACTTCATCATTGATGTCTTTTCCGAATTTATCGGCCAGCATACTTCCATCCAGCGATTCTTCTGATCTTACTTCATCCAGCTTGAACCCGTCTGAAACCAAATGATATTTAGGTGATTTTGTAACCAGATCAATAGAACTATAATCAACTGCATTGATCCATTTCATCAATTCTGTACCGGTAGCTTTCATTAACGGAAAAGGACCGGGATAATCAATAAAGGCAAGTGAATTCAATGTGATATTCTGCAGGGTACCGGTATTGTTGGCGCAATCCATTTCTACCAAAACCCTTGAAGAATCGAGGGTGTGATAAGTGATATCTGTATACACCTGGTCTTTCCATTCCAATTGATACCGATAGGTAATGCTGTTCATTTTAGGATCAGCTTTCCATGGGTTATAGCCAGATTCAAAGAGTACATTGGGCACCATTACTTTATTTCGATAGTATCCCGGACATACCGTGAAATCGAACCGCATCCCGCTCTTCATGGTGGCGATATGCGAAATACCTGCATAACGCTTGGAATAAGGGCCCCAGGCAGAAAGGTTGATATCATGCCGCATCTCATCCTGAGATGGATGTATCTGTATTTGTTGCTGCGCAGAAATACCAACTATACCCAGGCATTGAGTGATCAGCATGACGAGTATATAGTTTGTTCTTTTCATCTTGGTACTTCTTTTTATGATTTAGTTCCTGCTGCTTTATTGGCTACCATCTGTAAAACAGCTTTATCACTCCACTCCTGGGTATGCCCTGCCATAGGTGTGAATTTGATGATCGCGTCTGATTTAGGATTTTCTGTTTTCTCTATGAACTTTTGAAAAAAACGTGTAGCTACATTTGAATATAGCCCATCCATATCGCCCGTCCAGATCCAGAGTTTACCCTGTAGTTTAGGCCCAAGTGTTGGCCAATTCTTTTCCAACACTTTCTTTAGATCATATTTTTCCCACTGCTTTGCGATATTATGGTCTATAACACCTGTATAAGGATCAAACATTAAGGTAGGCAATCCATCTGCACCCTTAGGGCCAAACACTGCATTATATGCACCAAACTGTCCACCTGAAATTCGATAGTCATTGGTTCTGCTATTCGTATTTTCTCCGGCAATCCACTCTTTCATAGAAAAAGTTGGTTCACCCAGTGTTGTTCTTCTGCCGGGTTGCAGGTAGCCATATTTATTGTAGAAAATAGTGGAATCATGGTAGATATCTATCAGGCCATAATGTTCAAAATCTATTGGGTCTGGACTGTATGCCCAGCATCCATCAAAGAAGTCGGGGTAAAAAACCTGTAAGCCTACAGCTACCCATCCTCCCGTGGATGCACCTGCCAGGTATCGTTTTTTTGAATCGGGTTGATAGTGTACCATTTTCTCGATGGCGGGTATCAGTTCTTCTGTCAATGCTTTGCCACAAGGACCGTTATTTTCTGAATCTACCTGATAACTATCACCATATGGACCTTGAGAATCCATGAATACATAGATCACCTGTGGGGCATCATTCGCAAACCACCAGGCAGTAAAATCTTTATTGCTCATCATCCCATTGATCTTATCGGATCTTCCATTCAAACCCGGTGCGCGATAACAGATAGGATAAGATCTTTCCGGATGTTCATAATAACCGGAGGGCAAGAGAATCGAAGCCTTGAGATATCTGTCATGCCCGGAAAAGTCACTTAGAAACTTACTTTTGATCTCAATGTTTTTTACGAATTTATGTTCGACAATAACAGTTGGTTTGATTTGAGATTTCAATACCAAACTTAATTTTGTTTTATTAGCGATAGGCAATGAATCAACTTCACTAAATAAATTACCGGAAACATTTTCATTGCCATCATCTTCGTTTTGTTTATACACCACCTGATAATAATATGTATCAGTCAATGGAAGTTTCAATTTATCCAATCCATTTATGAGCACATTTTTGCCCTTAGTATCAATAGTAAAAGTCTGATCAGATGTCCAATTCTCAGGTGTAACTCCTATGGTAACCTCTGAACGGCTACGTGGTTCCCGTTCTTTTTGTTTAGTGAGATGGAAAAGCAATCGCCCACCTTTCTTGAACAGTGCACGCACCTCAGTTGCAACTTTTACATTCACTTTGAAATTGAGTTTATCCTGCGCACTCACATGCATTAGTCCAGAAAGGCATAAACATAGCAGTAACGATGTTATTTTCATAAACTGATATTTTGTTTTAACCGGATATCTTCAGAAGAAGCACCCACCATGATTGTATAATTTCCTTTTGGGGTTACAAATGAATTGGTTACTTCATCCCAATACCGTAACTGTGCTTTATCGATGATGATCTCCACTTTTTCAGTGTTCCCATTTTTAATGTGTACTCTCTTAAACCCTTTCAATTGTTTTATGGGAATCGGAATATTCATCTCAGGTAATTTTACATACACTTGCGAAACTTCATCTCCCTCTTTTGCTCCGGTATTTTTGATCTTAAAACTAACAGCAACAAATTTGTCTGCATCTTTCATTTGCAGATCACTATACTCAAATGAAGTATAACTCAATCCAAAACCAAATGGATATAATGGCTTGCCTTTGAAAAATTGATAGGTACGACCCTTGGTAATATCATAATCATCAAAAGGAGGAAGGTCATTCATACTATTGTAAAATGTAAGAGGTAACCGGGCAGCTGGATTATATTCTCCAAACAACACTTCCGCTACAGCCGTTCCGCCCTGTTCACCAGGATACCATGCGTCCAGTATGGCAGGAACATTTTCACTGATCCAATTGATGGCCATAGAACTTCCGGCGACCAATACCACAACCGTATTCGGATTCAATTTGTAGATGTCTTGAATAAATGCTTCCTGATCCTTTGGTAGATTTAACGTGTTACGATCTAATCCTTCCGCTTCAATCGATTCGTTGATGCCCAGAACGGCAATGGTTAGATCTGCTTGTTTGGCTATAGACTTAGCTTCAGCAAAAATGTCCTGCCCATCTTTACCGTTAACAGGCATTTTCCAAAGCAGTTTAGCCGTTCCATCACCGGAAGCATTGAAGTATTCAGCTTTGATCTCATAGTCTTTGCCTGCTTCCAGATCAATTTCAGCAAAATCAGTTTTCACTCTTCTTTTGATCCATGAGTCGATCAGGTTCTTTCCATTGATCGTTAATCTACAACCATCATCCGAAGAAAATGCTATGCCATATCTTCCTGAAACGGTTGGGTGCAATTTACCTGTCCATCTTATTGACATTGGAGGATTAGGAAGAAATGGATCAGGTGCCTGATTCTGTGGTTCAAAATTGATCTGCGCATCTTTTCTGATCCTGGAATTACCTGTCAGGTAAGTAGCACCTGAAAAATATTCAGCATGTAATCCTTCCGGAAAAAACCCTTTTTCGATCAGTTGATACCCTTCCAGCTTGGTAACAATATGCCATGGGGCATAAAGAATCTTGATGTTATTGCCTGCTATGTTTTGAATGCCCTGAAGAATGGAAACAGGTTCACCTACCGGCACACCACTATACCCTCCGAATTCTGCATGACCGGCATTAATGCCCACCACTGCAATGGATTTGATCTTCTTTTTATCGATAGGAAGGATCGATCTTTGATTCTTCAACAAAACAATACTTTGACGGGCAGCTTCCAAAGCCAATACTTTATGTTTGGGCGATCCTACAATGGAAGGATCCAATTTATTGTATGGATTCAATGCAGGATCATCGAACAATCCCAATTTCATTCTTCCTCTCAAAACATGATAGGCAGCTGAATCAATATCTGCCAGCGATACCATTCCTTGTTTGTATGCATTTAACAAAGGTTGCCGGTAAATTTTATTACCACATTCCAAATCCAATCCGGCTTTAATGGAAACCATTGCGGCCAACTCCTGGGTTTTTACATATTTATGTGCCGTTACTAAATTGCTTGGCCCTCCGCAATCCGACACTACATAACCTCTGAAGCCCCATTCTTTTCTCAATACAGTATTTAATAACCAAGGGTTGGCTCCGGAAGGAATATCATTGATCGCATTGTAAGATGCCATGATGGATTGAGCTTTACCGTCTTTAACTGCAGCTTCAAAAGCCGGCAGATAATATTCGCGTAAAGAACGCATTGGAATTATGGCATTGCATTCAAATCGATTATGCTCTTCATTATTGGCAGCGAAATGTTTGGGGGTTGATACCACTTTAAGATAGTCCGGATCATTACCCTGTAATCCCTTTACAAACTGAACTGCTAATACTCCAGCCAGAAAAGGATCTTCACCATAAGTTTCAGGTGTTCTTCCCCAACGAGGATCACGTGCCATATTAATGGTGGGCGACCAGAATGTGAGCA
>CANGOX010000145.1 GCA_947455605.1 Chitinophagaceae bacterium | reverse complement strand
CAATACCGCTTTCGGGTTGTTTGGCCTGCATATTCGTGTTGGAAAAGCCAATCACTTTATTCATCGAAGCATCCAGGGTTTTAGAATAGGGCTGTAGCATTTTTACCATAGCAGTATCAACGGCTGACCTTTTTTCTATACGGTAATCCTGAAAAGAAACGGTGGTGGATTGCTGACTGCTGCTGCAGGATACAGTCAATAGGAGCACGAAAGAAAAGAATGAAAAATCCCTGCGCATATTTAGTTTGGATTGGAACAGGTAAGATACAATTTTAATCAGCCCCTAAAAGCATTTTTTTAGTCCCCAACTGAATTTTAATGCTACTTTTGGACACTTAAAAAAAAAAGATATGTCTTACGAAATCATTGGAAAACTGGTAGCCGTTTTTGATATTGTACAACGCACCGAGACCTTTAAAACAAGGGAATTTGTGATCGAAAAATCAGAAGATATTGGTGGCAGAGTAATTACCAATTATGTAAAGTTTCAATGTGTACAGGATAAGACCGCTATGCCCGACCGTTTTGGCCTTGGCGATGAAGTAAAAGTGCAGTTCAATATTAAAGGAACCAAATGGGTAAAGGAGGGCAAAGAAAACTATATCACCAACCTGGATGCCTGGAGAATGGAAACTGTGAAGATGGGGCAATCGGGTAATGGAGGAGACACAACCAATTATAATGATATGCCACCGGCAGCAGATGTGGTGGACGATTTACCATTTTAGTTAGGAGTCAGAAGTCTGGAGTCTGGAGTACGCAATGTTTGTTAACCCGAATACTCCTAACTCCAGACTCCTAACTCCAGACTATATACTTCTAACTGCCTTTTAGGATAGAACCCTAACAGTATGCAAAAAGACATTTCATTAAAACTCAGTCCTGCTGAGGCTGCAGATGATGCAGCGATCAAGCAATTCATTGCCCGCTCTCTTGGCAAAACCGAAACGGATATAACCGGCTACTACAAGCAGAAGCAATCCATTGATGCAAGAGGCCGTCAGGTTTGGATCAATCTTGCAGTAAAGGCATTTGTTGATGAGCCTTTTCATCAAAGAGCGATCTCCCCTGTTCAATTTATAGAGGTAAGCAAAGCCAACAAACGTGTGATCATTATTGGTGCGGGTCCGGCAGGTTTATTCGCAGCATTGAAACTGATTGAAGCCGGTATTCAACCCATTGTATTAGAAAGGGGTAAGGATGTAAAATCAAGAAGACGGGATCTTGCACAGTTGAATCGGGAAGGCATAGTAAACCCGGAAAGCAATTATTGTTTTGGTGAAGGAGGAGCAGGCACTTATAGTGATGGAAAACTATACACAAGAAGCAGTAAACGCGGTGATATTCATCGTATCCTGAATCTGTTTTTTCAGTTTGGTGCCGATGAAAGTGTTTTGTATGAAGCGCATCCGCACATAGGCACGAATAAATTACCGCATATTATTACAGCTATCCGTGAACAGATCTTAAAAAGTGGCGGAGTTTTTTTGTTTGAGAAAAAAGTTACCGACTTTATCATTGAAGGTGATGAATTAAAGGGAGTGAAAACGGCAGATGGAGATACCATTAAAGGTGATGCTGCCATTTTAGCCACAGGTCACTCAGCAAGGGATATTTTTGAGCTTTTACACGAAAAGCAACTATTAATAGAAGCCAAGCCTTTTGCACTCGGTGTTCGGATCGAACATCCGCAAAGCCTGATCGATACCATACAATATCATTGCCAGGTGAGAGATCCCAACCTGCCTCCGGCATCTTACGGCCTGGTTGAACAGGTAGATGAAAAAGGTGTTTTCAGTTTTTGCATGTGCCCCGGCGGTATCATCGCACCGGCAGCCACAGATAAAGAAGAATTGGTAGTGAACGGCTGGAGCCCCAGTAAAAGAAATAACCCTTTTGCCAACAGTGGTATGGTAGTTCAGGTAGAAAAAACAGATGCTATTAATTTTTTCAAAAAAGAAAATTCCAAAATTGATTCCTCCCCGCTGCTTTTGATGCATTTCCAGCAAGCCATTGAGAAAGCTGCTTTCTATGCAGGTGGTGGCAAACTGGTAGCTCCTGCTCAAAGAATGGTGGACTTCTGTACCCATAAAGTTTCAACCAATCTTCCGGATTGCAGCTATTTACCGGGTGTTCATTCTGTTGATATTAAAAATGTATTGCCCGACTTTATATCACGCAGTTTACAGAAAGGGTTTATGGCTTTTGGCAAAAAGATGCGTGGATATTATACCAATGAAGCCATGATCGTTGCAACAGAAAGCAGAACCTCTTCACCTGTTCGTATTCCCCGAAATGCAGATACACTGACTCACCCCCAGGTAAACAATTTATATCCTTGTGGCGAAGGGGCCGGTTATGCGGGAGGTATTGTAAGTGCGGCAATGGATGGTGAAAGAGTGGCAGATATGATCATAAAAAAGGAGAGGTAAGAAACCTCTCCTCCCCCAAAAAACAATTATCAGTTACTTGCTAAACCGATAAATGACTAAAACTGTAACATGAGAACGGGTTGATGTAAAGAGGCAGAAGTAGTGGATCTGATATCCCCCCGGTACCGGACCGCTACTTCTGCAAAACCGGGGGGCGTTTAACGGCCATACCGGCATCATTCTCTTTAACAGGTTAAAATTAGGGAGGTGTAAAATAGTGGCATACGGGAAAAACCCCCTTTTTTCAAAAAAAGAGAGATTGGCTCAGATCTGTACCAGTCCGTTCTTGATTGCATATAAAGCAATGCCTACCCGTGTATTTACATGTAATTTCTTGAATAAGGCATCCCGATAACCATCAACCGTTCTTGGACTGAGCCGCATTTCTTCAGCGATCTCTTTGTGGGTCTTTTCAGTACAGGCCCAGCGTAGAAAATTGAGTTCGGGCTCACTGAACATGATTCGAGGTTCTTCCTCTTCGCCTTCCTTAGCCCTCATTTTAGGTTTAATGAGTTCATTATAATAAAATCCCTTTTCATATACCTGGTGTAATGCGGCCTTCAATTCATTGGGCTCACAGTCTTTTAAGATATATCCTCTGGCGCCATTCTTCAGCATCCGGATAATAATAAAATCATTTTTGATCATACTCAGGGCCATCACTTTTACATCGGGGTGATGTTGTTTAAGCCACCAGGCGGTTTCCACACCATCCATTACTGGCATAGTGATATCCAGTAAAACAATATCAGGAATGACGTTGCTTTTAAATTCATGGATGAGATCCTGGCCATTACCTGCTTCCATTACAATTTCAAAATCCTGCAACAGGCCTATCAATACTGCGAGACTTTTTCGCAATATCACATGGTCATCTACCAGTGCGATCCGGATTTTAGTCATTCGGCCTGAATGCAAGTTTAACAATAGTGCCTGAACCTATCTTACTGGTGATATCAACCTGGGCACCGATCATAGAAGCCCGCTGCCGTATACTGCTCAATCCGATACCTGCTTTGAAACTTTCACTCTGGGTATCAAACCCTTTACCATTATCGCTTAGGCTGACATGAATTTCATCGTTTGTTTTCGAAATACTGGCTACTACAAGATCAGCTTCAGAATGTTTGACCACATTGTGCAGTATTTCCTGCACCATGCGATGTAGAAAAATGACTTTATTTTTATCGATGGACAAGGTTTCCAGTTTTGTTTGAAAACTGGTTTTGAATAAGCCGGTTTTGGCCAACTGAAGTAACTGGTGCTGGATAGCCACCAGAAAGCCTTCTTCTACCAACCGGTCTGCATAATAACCGGCACTAAGATCACGCAATTCTTTGATCGCATCAGAGAGCATGGTCTTTACATCTTCCAGTTTCTGGTTACCAGCATGTTCAAATGTAAGTATGTTGAGATTTACTTTAATGATACTCAGGATCTGTCCCACATTATCATGAATTTCCTGGCTGATGGTTTTAAAAGTATGTTCCTGCATTTCCAGCTGCGCCTGCACCAACTCCTGTTGAAACTGGATTTCGCGTTCTTTTTGTGTGGTCAATATTTTCCGTTTTCGGCGCATAAAATTCAGTATCACCAGAAAAGAGATGAAACCAAACAGTATCATAAACAGGCTTCCGGTTAGGATTGCGATGAGGAGAGCTTCTTTTGATGCTTGCATAGGATGATGGCTATGGATATGCTTGAATATAGAATGATACTTAACAATCTGGGAATTAGGCTATAAAGATGCAACCCGAATAATTTCAAATGATTTGATCTGATTAAATTATAGAGAGAAAAAGAAAGGCTAATACCCGAAAAAAATAATGATACCCCTAAAGCAATCCAGAATACAGGTGCTGCTATTAAATTTGATTCTTCATTATCGATATAAATCAGATACATATTTATCAAAGCAATTGCAGCGAGAAGAAACCCAGAGACTATTAAATTGGGAATAAAGTACACATAGGAAGAATTGTCAGCATAGTATGAAAGAATGAAGCTGATAATACTTATAGGGATAAAACAGACGATCGATTTTCTTAAAACCGGATGGGAACTTGACTTATAAAAAATATAACCATAGAAAGAAGTCTCGATTATCCCTATTAAATAATTAATCCCGATAGGAGGTTTTCGCAACATAGACCATTGATATTTCATCATAAATTCAGCGGAACAGATAAAAAGCAAAAAAGGCAGGAACCATATCATAAATGTTCCTTTCAGAATAGGATAATATCTAATTGTAACAATAAGACTAATTATTTCGAATACATTACCAACATGCATTTCCATATTATTTGCCATTCAAATCCAGAAAATCATTTCCAGAAGATTATTTCAGTCATTTATTCCCATTCCGAAAATAAAAAACGGCTGCCGTATGGCAACCGTTAAAACACCCTATTTAAAAATTTGGATAATTAGCTATTCTTCTTTGGCTAAATCTTTACGAGAAAGCAATAGTTTCCCTACAATAAGCTTATTTTCTTTAAAGGCGTCAAGCTCATTGTTCAAATGTAACTGATCATTGTTAGTCCAGTTACTGACCAAACCCATTAGTGAGGGTTTGCCGGCATCTACCCAACTTGTATACCAAAAATCGGCGATCAGGTTGGCTGCATTCAGTAATTGGTCATTGATACTTGTTTTTAATGCCGCGGCATAGGCTTTCGCAAACTCAGAAGTATAACTTTTCGACTCTCTTCCCCTGCGGATCTGCACACGGAATTTCTGTGCATCGGTAAAGTTCTTACTTACTTCTTTCTCCTGCTCCAACATGATAGGTACCAAAGACGCTGATCTTCTTATGGCAGCCCAAATAGCGGCTTGTGGGTTTTTAAGGTAAGTGGCTTTATGCGATGAGTAGAGCGTATAATTAGCGATCTCAATCTCCGGTATGGTAGACTCCCATAAACTATGGAGGCCTTTTTGATTGGTCAATTGTCCATCATAATTTACGGTTGTGTGCAAGGGCACATTGGCGTCGCCAATATAATGACCGATATCGGCAGCATAGAACAGGATACTGTCTTTATTTCCGCTTTTAAAGGCTTCTGTAAGTTTGGCTTTCATATATACTATATGATAAGGCACATACCCATATTTCAACAAACTGTCTTTCGAATATTTTTTTACAGCCGATGCCCAGTCTTCCGGCATAGCCGTTACCGCATTCTTCCCATACATTTCCAGGTCGATAAAATGTTTAGTGGCTTCTGTGCTATCTGTATTTCTACGTACATCCGGGCGGGGTGCATTGGTTACCAGGTTTTCCATATTCTGATAAAAAAAAGGGGTCATTTGTGCAGGCAATTCATATACCGCCAGCTGGTGTACGGTTTTATGCACCAGAAAACCCCAGCTACCCAATGTGATCAATCCTACTGCCAATATTGCTAAAAATCTGAAACGCCTCATCATGTCTTATTTACTGATTTTGAAATGAATAGTATCAAATGTATCATATTCGCAGAACCCGCCTGTAATAATTAGGTGAATATTGCTACTAATCCGCTGATAACAAAAATTATAGCCGAAACCCAGGACTAACTTACATTTGATTATAACCAGACACTTATGAGTACCATTCTAGAACTCCACAACCTGAAGAAGTATTATGCTACCCAGAAAGCGGTAGATGATATCAGTTTTTCTATCAACAAAGGCAGCATTTTTGGTTTATTAGGCCCTAACGGCGCCGGTAAGACCACTTTGCTCCGGATGATCACCGGTATCTTTTATCCCGACAGTGGCAGTATCCAGTTCGATGGGAAAGCCTTTGACCCGCTGAACGATATAATCAAGATCGGTTATATGCCCGAAGAACGCGGGTTATATAAGAAGATGAAGATCGGAGAGCAGGCCCTTTATCTTGCCCAGCTGAAGGGGTTGAGCAAAAGCGAAGCCCTGGAAAAGATCAAGTTCTGGTTCAAAAGACTGGAAATGGAAAGCTGGTGGAATAAAAAAGTGGAAGATCTGAGTAAGGGTATGAGCCAGAAACTTCAATTTGTGATCACCGTTTTACATGAGCCCAAACTTATTATTCTGGATGAACCTTTTAGCGGATTGGATCCACTGAATGCCAGCCTGATCAAGGATGAAATATACGGATTGGCACAAAGAGGCTGTACCATCATCTTCAGTACCCACCGGATGGAACAGGTAGAAGAGATCTGCGATCATATTGTTCTGGTTAATCTCGGACAAAAAGTGTTGGACGGAACAGTGTCTGATATCAAACAGCAATTCAAAGAAAATAAATTCAGTATCAAACTGGGCGAACTTCCGGCCAATATCAACAGTCATGTTTTTGAAGTGGCAAATCAGAAAGCCAATGAATTAACCGTTAAGATCAAAGAAGGTTTCAGGAGCAATGATGTACTGCAGTATTTTCTTCAGCAGAATCTGACCATCGAATCCTTCAATGAAATATTGCCATCACTGAATGAGATCTTTATCAATCTGGTAGAAGGCACAAGAGCCACTACTAGAGCTTTTCAGCCCGTTAACGATTAATCACCACCCAACCACTACAAACTGATTTTATGAATAAGACCTTACTCATTATACAAAGAGAATACCTCACGAGAGTAAAAAACAGACGTTTTCTGCTTACTACTTTTCTGATGCCCCTGCTGATCGTTGTACTGATCGGCGGAAGCACCTATTTTTCTATAAAAGGAAAAGATGAACATAAGATAGCCGTTGTTGATAACAATGGATTCTTTAAAAACAATATCAAAAGCAGCAAGGAAGTCACTTTCGCTTTTCCTGAAGGTGTGGATACTACCAATTACCTGAGCAAAGGGTTTACTGATATTATCCTGATCCCTAAATTTGAAGGCACAGGAAGAGCCAACTATATTATCCGCTCCAAAAAAAGGATCGGCATCAATACAGAAGGCATTATTGCTGAACGCATCAATGCCGCAATTGAAGACAATATGCTGCAGAATGCCGGCATTAGTAAGATCCAGCTGGATTCGATACATAAGCAATCGCAATTTGCCGAATT
>CANGOX010000144.1 GCA_947455605.1 Chitinophagaceae bacterium | reverse complement strand
ACGCATACGAAGTTTCCAGGTGGATATTGTGTTTCAACGCTTCCTCTACAATGAAGGAGAAATGCGAGCTCTTGGTGCAATAGCAATAAAAATATTCACCTTCATACTTATGCTTCTTGAAGGCGGTTTCAAACATCTTCTTAGCCTTATTGATCTGCATTCCGATCTTAGGCAGGTAAGTTAACTTTAAAGGTGTGCCATATTTATCGATCAGTGATTTCAGGTCAACGCCGTTAAATTCGAGGTAGCCTTCCTCATTCTGGTCAAAGCCCTCCTGTGGAAAATGGAAAGTCTGGTTAACCAGCGAAGTGTAGGTATTATTCATTGATGGGTCAGATATTAACTGTTAGCAGAATCGTTTGCGTTTTAACTGCACAAAAATAGTTGTTTGTACAGTTCGCAGAATAAAAAAACCGGAAGTATACAATACCTCCGGTTCAACGATATATAAGCGGGTAAAGCTATTTTACAGAGTTTACCAATGCTTTGAAACTGGCAGGCTCATTCATAGCCAGATCAGCAAGCACTTTACGGTTCAGATCGATACCCTTTACGCTCAGTTTGTTGATAAACTGGCTGTAGGTCATACCTTCCTCCCTTACGGCTGCATTGATACGTGCGATCCACAACTGGCGGTATTCGCGTTTTTTCAACTTACGGCCCACATAGCTGTAAGTCATACCTTTTTCTACGATGTTTTTGGCAACGGTATATACGTTTTTACGCTTACCATAAAAGCCTTTGGCTTGTTTCAGGATTCTTTTTCTCCTGGCCCTTGATGCTACTGCATTTACTGAACGTGGCATACTATAATTTTTTGAAGTCAGCAGTCATGATAAAAGCCGACTGATTTGTAATTTGATTGATGATTGAAATACCGTGATTACCCTTTTAAACGTAATAAACGCAAAACGAAGTCTTTGTTGGTAGAACCAACAATACCTTTCTTGTTCATGGCTCTTTTACGTTTTTTTGATTTCTTGGTCAGAATGTGACGTTTGAAAGCTTTTTGGAAGGTGATCTCACCTGTACCAGTCACCTTGAAGCGTTTTTTGGCGCTGGAGTTTGTTTTAACCTTAGGCATATAAAAATAATCTTATAAAGATTACACCCTGCCGGCGGCCCCGAACAGACGGGACACTTGTTGAGCCATACGGGAAATGGGCTGCAAAGGTAAGGGGAAGGAACTAAATATCAATAAGATAGAGGGGGAAAATTAAGAATTAGAAATTAAAAATTAATAATTAAAGCGTTTACGCATTAAATTAATTTTTAATTTCTAATTCTTAATTACTAATTATACTAGGAGGTTGCTTTCTTCTTACTTCCGGTTTTCGGTGTAAATATGGCAAACATTCGCTTGCCTTCCAGCTTAGGCATGCTTTCCAGTACACCGGCTTCGGCAAGTCTTTCGGCAAATTTTAATAAGAGTAACTGTCCACGGTCCTGGAACATGATAGCACGTCCTTTGAACTGTACGTAAGCTTTTACTTTATTTCCGTCTTTCAGGAAGTTTTCAGCATGTTTGGCTTTGAAATTGAAGTCATGATCATCCGTTCCAGGTGTAAAGCGGATTTCTTTCACCTCGCTTTGCTTGGAATTGGCTTTCATTTCCTTTTCCTTCTTCTTCTTTTCGTAGAGGAACTTCTTGTAATCAATGACCTTACAAACGGGAGGATCGGCTGTAGGAGAAATTTCTACCAGGTCCAATTCCTGTTCTTTGGCAATTTTGAGTGCTTCTGCAGTAGGATAAACGCCAACTGTTACATTGTCGCCAACCAACCTAACCTGTAATGCCCGAATTCTTTCGTTGATACGATGTTCAGGCTCCGGTTGCCTGTTAAACCTGGGGTTAAACCTTCCGCCCCCTCTTGGTGGTAATGCCATTAAAACTTGTTTAGTGAATAATTATTGGTAAAGATATAGATAAACAGACTATTCGCCTGATTTACGGTTTTCTATTTCGTCCTTAATATTTGTGATAAAAGTAGTTACCTCCAGTGTTCCCAGGTCTCCCTTGCCCTGACGACGGACAGAAACCTTGTTTTCATTCATCTCTTTCTCTCCAACTACCAGCATATAAGGCACTTTCAACAACTCGGTGTCACGAATTTTTTTGCCGATCTTTTCCTGGCGGTCATCCACTTCCACCCTAACCCCGGCTTTGCGCAATTGCTTACGCAGCGTTTCTGCATACTCCATAAACTTATCACTGATCGGCAGGATCTTCACCTGTAAAGGAGCCAGCCATACAGGGAATTTACCGGCATAGTGTTCTAGCAGAAAGCCAATAAACCTTTCATGTGTACCCAATGGCGCACGGTGAATGATCAGTGGGGTTTCCGGAGCATTGTCTTTATTGGTAAAAGAAAGATTGAACCTACGGCCTTGTGCAAAATCCACCTGGTTGGTAGCCAGTGTAAATTCCCGGCCAATGGTACTCCAGATCTGAACATCGATCTTGGGGCCGTAGAATGCACCTTCATCCTGTACTTCCACAAACGGGGTACCCGCTTCAATCAGTACCTGACGAACCATTTCTTCCGTCTCCAGCCATAGTTCAGGTTCATTAATGTATTTCTGTCCCAGTTTAGCCGGATCATGTAAGCTCAACCGCATCACATATTTATCGATCCCGAAGATCTCAAAATATTTCAGATACATATCGTTCACTGCTTTGAACTCCTGTGCAAATTGTTCTTTGGTACAATAGATATGCGCATCGTTCATATGCAGGCAACGTACACGCATCAATCCAAATAACTCACCGCTTTGCTCGTAACGGTAACAGGTTCCGTATTCGGCCAAACGATAAGGCAGATCCTTATAGCTTTTCTGCTCCGCATCAAAGATCTTATGGTGGTGTGGACAGTTCATGGCTTTCAGGTAATACTTGGTGCCGTCCAGTTCCATAGGCGGGAACATACTGTCCTGGTAATAAGGTAAATGTCCGCTGGTAATATATAAATTCTCTTTAGCGATATGTGGGGTCACTACGCGTTTATACCCTGCATCTTCTTCTGTTTCCTTTGCCAGTTTTTCCAGTTCTTCGATAATGATACTGCCATTGGGCATCCAGAGGATCAGACCCGGCCCGATATCTTCATCCATGGTAAAGATGCTGAGTTCTTTACCCAGTTTGCGGTGGTCGCGTTTCTTGGCTTCCTCCAGCATCAAAACATATTCATCCAGTTCTTTCTGGTTTGGGAATGTTACCCCGTATACACGGGTAAGCATCTTATTCTTCTCATTACCCTTCCAGTAAGCACCGGCGATACTTGTGAGTTTGATCGCTTTGATCAAACCGGTATTGGGAATATGTGGCCCCCTGCAGAGATCCGTAAAACCTCCTTGAGTATAGAAAGTGATCTCTCCATCTGTAAGGTTTCCTAACAGATCGAGTTTGTATTCATCTCCTTTATCGGCAAAATATTTTACCGCTTCGTCCTTAGGAATTTCCTTACGGATATAACTATTGGCCTGTTTGGCCAGTTCATTCATTTTTTTCTCAAGGATCAGCAGGTCTTCTTCACTCATCTTGCGGTCGCCCAGATCCATATCATAATAGAACCCCTTCTCCAATGCGGGCCCTACCCAGAACTTCACACCCGGGTACAAAGATTCTACTGCCTCTGCCATCAGGTGGGCAGAAGAATGCCAGAAAGTGTTTTGTCCTTCCGGTTCATTCCATGTCAGCAGCTTTAAGGCTGCATCTGCTGTAATAGGTCGGGTGGCATCCCAAACCTGTCCGTTTACACTGGCAGCTAATACTTTTTTGGCCAATCCTTCGCTGATAGATTTGGCAATGTCTAATGCAGTAATGCCGGTCTCATACTGTCTTACTGCTCCATCCGGAAAACTAATATTGATCATGTTCTTATAAATCGTCCTTTTATTAAGGTGGGCAAAGTTACAAAATCAGAAGCAGACTAAAACCTCCCTACCCCACTATTTACCCTTAAACCTTAACGGTTCTTTATCAACGCATAGATTATATTGCAATCCAGATTTTGTCTATGAGATTGAATTTTATCCTTTTCATTCTTTTATTGTCAGTAGCTACCTCAGATGCCCAGAAAATTACCGGGATCTGGCGGGGATATTTCAGCTCTTCGGGCGGCCTGTACAGTCAGGGGGTACGGGAGGAGAATTATAAGTACGAGATCCAGATCGATCAACAATCCAACAACGGCATAAAGGGGGTTACTTACTCCTATAAGACCACTGTTTTTTATGGCAAAGCAGAGGTGAGCGGTATTTATAATGCCAGCAGCAAAAGCCTGATCATAAAAGAAGGTAAGCTGGTTGACCTGAAGATAGGCGACAAAAGCGAGCCCTGCCTGATGACCTGCTACTTGGATTATTCTAAGATCGGTAAACTTGAAGTGCTGGAGGGAACTTTTATCTCTATCAATGTAAAAGACAAAGGCGATTGCGGAAGTGGAAAAGTGTATCTGGAAAGGGTAACCACATCTGATTTTAAGAAAGAGGACTTCCTTTTGAAGAAAAAGACCGAGGATACGGTTAAAAACAAACCTCAGCAAAATGCAACGGGTCGTATTGTTTTACCACCGGTAACCAAGCCGGGCACTAAAGATAACCTGGCGGCAAAAGCCGTTCCTCTTAAACCCGTTGCACCGCTACCACAGAAACCAGCTGTGGTATTGCCCAATGCAAAACAACCCAATACCCAAAAAACAGTTGATAAACCTGCTGCAAAGAATAAGCCCCTTACCAAAGAAGAGAAAGCGGTTTCCATAGGCAAGCCCGTTGAAAGAGTTCCGGAAGAAGGGGTTAATACTAAGAAAAAAGATCAGGGGGAAACACAGGAAACAGAAAGTACTTCCAAGAAGATACAGATTCCGAAAGTATTGCTTGAACGGGAAAACAATCTCGTAAAAACGATAACTACCAGTGAAGAAAATATCGAGATCAACCTCTATGATAACGGAACCATAGATAATGACACCATTTCAGTTTATCACAATAATCAATTGGTGATCAGTAATGGCCGATTAACGCTTACTCCATTAACGATCCGGATCAAATGTACAAAGTCTGAAAACCGCCATGAGCTGGTGATCGTGGCAGAGAATCTGGGAGACATTCCTCCCAATACCGCCCTGATGGTGGTTAAAGCCGGTGGTAATAAGGAACGGTATGAGATATTTCTTGCCTCTACTGAACAGCGGAATGCCAAAGTGATCATTAATTATGTTCCAAAGGAATAGGTATTTTCGGATATTTTTTTTAGGCTTAGAACCTTACATTCCAGGTTACCGATGGAATGATCGGAAATAAGGAAACCTGCTTGGCCGTTACTTTCAGCGTGCCTTGGGTAGCACTTCCTTCCTGATCGTAATAAATAAAATAAGGGTTCATCCTGCTGTATAGGTTGTAGATACTGAATACCCAGTTACTGGTATATTTTCTTACTTTTTTAGGTGTGGGTGTATACGTAGCAGCAATATCCAAACGGTGATAGTCTTTCATCCGGTAGGCATTGATGCGGCTGTATTCCTGCGTCAACACACCACTCACAAAATAGAAACGTTCGGGTAAAGAGGTGGCATTACCCGTGCTGAAAACAAATACAGAAGAGAGTTTCCATTTTTTATTCAACTCGTAACTTCCCACAAGCGACAAATCATGTCTGCGGTCGTAACGGCTTGGATACTTTTGGCCAAAATTCAGATCAGGAAACTGGCGCCATGTCCAGCTGAGTGTATACCCTATCCATCCTGTAAAACGTCCTTTTACTTTATTGATAAAAAATTCCGCTCCGTAACTCCATCCTTTTCCAAATACAAATTCCTCTTCCGGATCTTTCAGGGAAGGTGTATATCCCTCCCGGTATTCTATCTGGTTTTCCATGGTCTTATAATACGCTTCTACGGAAGTTTCATACATGCCTTCTTTAAAATTCTTGAAATAGCCCAAAGCATATTGCCAGCTCAGCTGTGGTTTTACACGGATGGTGCTGGGCACCCAAAGATCGGTTGGCAATGTAGTTCCTGCATTCGTTACCAGATGGATGTATTGTAGGTTACGCGTAATGGCCGCTTTGAAAGATTCATTGTCGCTGATCGCATAACGAAGGGTGGCGCGCGGTTCAATACCTCCGTAGGTCTTTACGTTTTGGCCGGGCCCATATTGCACACTGTCTGTCTTATTTCCATTGGCATCTCTTTTGTACAATGTATACCTTCCCACCTGCTGAAACACGCTATAACGTATGCCGGCATTCAGTTTCAGACGATTACTCAGTTCCCAGTCATCCTGAAAATAAACCGAATATTCGTTGGCGAATTTTTTAGTGGCATTATTGGGTTGGAAGATCAGACTGTCCTGGTTACCACTCAATACATTGGGCAGAAACGTATGGAAAGTATATTGAATGCCAAACTTCAATTTATGCTCTGGCGCAGGATAAAAGTCAATATCGGTTTTGGCCGTCAGGTCTTTGATACCGGAGGAAAGGTTCAGGTGAAAATTATTCTGAATGCCATCCAATGCAAAGCGATAGTCATTATACACCAATGTGGTATTGGCAAAAAGTTTTTTATTGAAGATATGGTTCCAGCGAAGTGTGGCAGTTGAATTTCCCCAGGGTATCTCTGTCTGGAAAGAACGTTTGCTGTTATTGAAATTGAATTTATCTCTACCGAAATAACCACTCAGGAATAAACGGTCTTTTTCTGAGAACTGGTAATTCATTTTCGCATTCAGGTCGTAGAAATAATATCCCGAACCATAGTATTCGCTGCTTTTTTTGATAAAAGGTTTGGTTAGGGCATCAATATAGGTTCTCCTGGCAGAGATCATATATGAGGCTTTGTTCTTCTTTAATGGCCCTTGTATAGAAAACCGTGAAGCGATCAAACCGATACCGGCATCGATCTGCGTTTTGTTCTGGTTACCTTCCTTCATCGCAATATCTACCACAGAAGATAAACGGCCACCGTATTGTGCGGGCATGCCTCCTTTGATCAGCGTAACATTTTTTATGGCATCCGAATTGAAAACAGAGAAGAATCCGAACAAATGCCCTGTATTGTACACCACCGCATCATCCAGCAAGATCAGGTTCTGATCCGGTCCACCGCCTCTCACATAAAAACCAGCATTACCTTCTCCTCCATTTCTCACACCCGGTAATAATTGAAGTGTTTTGAGGATATCTACTTCACCTAAAAATGCAGGTAAAGCTTTGGCGGTATTCACACTCAATTCAAATTTGCCCATTTGAGCCGCTTTCACGTGATTGTCACGCTTTCTTCCTATCACCGTAACGTTGGTCAGATTATAGGCATAAGGAACCAGTAAAACATTCTCCTGAATATTATCCGATAGGTTAATGGAAAATTCTTTGGTCTGGTAACCAATAAAGGAACAGAGTACTTTGTACGCCCCTTTAACAAGTGTAATCGAAAAGAACCCATATTGATTACTGGTTGTGCTTTTTCCGATCTCCCCCATTTTCAGGTTAGCACCGATCAGGGTCTCACCGCTAAGCGAATCTTTGATATAGCCTTTCCAGGTAAATTTATCCTGAGCATGAAGCGATTCAACCAACACAACTAACAAACTGATCAGCAGTAATT
>CANGOX010000143.1 GCA_947455605.1 Chitinophagaceae bacterium | reverse complement strand
GTTTGGCTCATACAAAAGAGCTTTCATTTGGCAGTAACAGCGCTAATATTGTTACACAGAAAAAAATGATGATCCAGCCCAATGCACCTAGGTTTTTGCGGGAGGGGGATGTGATGGAATTTACTGCCAAAATTGTAAATCTGAGTGATCAGGAAATTACCGGTCAGGTAAGTTTTGAATTAGTGGATGCTGCCACAAATTCTTCAGTGGATGGCTGGTTTCAGAATGTATTCCCTTCACAATATTTTACCGTAGAAGCCGGTAAAAGTTTCCCATTGAAATTTCCGTTGCAGGTTCCATTCAGCTTCAACAGACCGCTTACCTGGCGCATCATTGCCAAAGCGGGCGAATATAGCGATGGAGAAGAAAATACCTTACCGGTTCTCACCAACCGTGTATTGGTAACCGAAAGTATGCCCTTGTTATTACAGAACGATACTACACAACAATTCAAATTTGATAAACTGATCAATACAGAAAGTGAATCACTATCACATGAAGGCCTTACAGTAGAATACACCAGTAATCCGGTTTGGTATGCCGTGCAGGCTTTGCCATACCTGATGGAATACCCTTATGAATGTGTGGAACAAACTTTTAATCGTTTTTATGCCAACAGTCTGGCTTCATTCATTGTAAACAAAAATCAAAAGATCAAACAGGTATTTGAACAATGGAAGACAGACTCCAGTTCTTTGAAAAGCAATCTCCGGAAAAATGATGAGCTTAAACAGGTACTTCTGCAGGAAACTCCCTGGGTAATGCAGGCAGAGAGTGAGGAAGATCAAAAGAAAAATATTGCTCTTCTGTTTGATATGATGCGGTTGAGCAGCCAGACAGAATCGCTGATAGAAAAAATAACGCAACTGCAATTATCAGATGGCGGGTTCAGTTGGTTTAGAGGTGGAACTGCAGACAGGTATATGACCAACTATGTTCTCATGGGTATAGGCAAATTAAAAAGGCTCGGGGCTTTATCACCAGAGATAACCCTACGCATCAGAAATATGCTGGTGAATGCTATCAGGTATTCAGATGGAAAGATTTCAGAAGACTATAACTGGCTCGTCAGAAACAAAGCAGATCTGAGCAAACAACAAATAACCGGAACACAGATCGACTATCTTTATATGCGCAGTTTCTTCAGGGATATTGCCCAGCAATCGCAACCCGCATATGATTTTTATTATCAGCAGGGTAAACAATTCTGGATCAAACAAAACAGCTATTACCGGGCGCAATTGGGACTGGTCTTTTTCCGTAACAAAGAAGAAAAATTCAGCACTACTAATATCCTCCCTGCATTACAGGAAAATGCCATCAATGACCCTAAACTGGGCATGTTCTGGAAGTTAACATACACTGGCAACTGGTATCAATCACCCATAGAACACCAAAGCATGATGATCGCTTTTATGAGTGAGATCAACAATCATGAATTACTCACCAAAAACATCAATGCCATGAAAACATGGCTACTGCTGAACAAGCAAACCAGCAACTGGAAAACAACGGTAGCTACCGCCGATGCCTGTTACGCCTTACTCTTAAACGGTTCTGACTGGTTAAACACTGAAAGAAAAGTAACCATTCAATTAGGCAATTACACCATCAACAGCAGTAAAGAAAAAACGGAAGCCGGGACAGGTTATTTCAAAAAAAGAATCGAGGGAAAACAGGTAATACCTGAAATGGGTAACATAGTAGTCAGTTCGAAATCATCAATTTCCCAATTTCCCAATGCCAAAATTTCCCAATCTCCTTCATGGGGAAGTGTGTACTGGCAGTATTTTGAAGATATGGATAAGATAACAACAGCAGTTTCTCCATTATCCATTTTCAAAAAATTATTCATTGAAAGAAATACAGATAAAGGAAAAATTCTTGAATTGATCAAAGAAGGCGATGAGTTGAAAACCGGAGATAAAGTAGTGATCAGAATGGAAATACGCAGCGACCGCGATATGGATTATGTTCACCTGAAAGATATGCGTGCCTCTTCCATGGAACCCGTAAATGTATTAAGCAGTTATAAATGGCAGGATGGGCTTGGCTATTACGAAAGCACCAAAGATGCCAGCAGTAATTTCTTTTTCAATCATTTACCAAAAGGAACTTATGTGTTTGAATACCCGGTTTTCATTACCCATACCGGTTTATTCTCTGTTGGATTGGCAACCATTCAGTGCATGTATGCGCCGGAGTTTACCAGTCATTCAGAAGGGGTAAAGATCCGGGTGGCCGAATAGTTTCACTAAGAGAAGAACAAAGAAAAAGAGAGTGTTCGATTTTCGGGAACCCCTCTTTTCTCCTTTTCTTAGTTCTTCTCTTAGCGAAAGACTTTTTCACGACCTTTGGTTACATGAATATCGATTATCTCATAGTTGGGCAAGGTATCTGCGGTACATTCCTTAGTCATGAATTATTAAAAGCAGGCAAATCTGTTTTAGTGATTGATGAGAACAGGCCGTATAGTTCCACTAAAGTAGCCAGCGGTGTGATCAATCCCATCACAGGAAGAAGAATGGTAAGAACCTGGGAGATCGAGAAACTGATGCCTTATGCAGTGGAAGCTTACACAGCATTTGGAAAAGAACTGAATGTTCCGCTGATCCGTCAATGCAATATCCTCGACTTCCATCCCACCCCACAAATGGTTTTGGCTTTTGCAGAACGGCAGCCGATAGAAAAAGAATATTTAAACATTCCGGAAGATGCGGATCAATGGAAACAGTATTTTAACTATGATTTCTCTATCGGTGAGATCAATCCCTGTTGGTTGATAGACCTCAACACTTTACTTACCAAATGGAGGGAACACTTGAAGCAGAAGCATGCATTACTGGAACAGGTTTTCCATTGGGAAGATTGTAAAGTAGCTGAAGACCATATCGTATATCAAAACATTACAGCACAGAAGATCATTTTTTGCGAAGGGGTTTCCGGTTTTGTTAATCCATATTTTGAACGCCTGCCCTATGCCCGTAACAAAGGCCAGGCATTGATCGTTCGTGTTCCCGGTTTACCGCAATCCAACATTTTTAAACAGGGGAATGTAATGGTTCCCTGGAAAGAAGATCTGTTTTGGGTGGGTTCTACTTATGAATGGGATTTTACCGATACTAACCCATCCTCCGATTTCCGGAATAAAGCCGAAGCACATCTGAAACACTGGCTCAGGCTTCCTTTTGAAACCGTTGACCATCTTGCCTCCGAAAGGCCGGCCAATATGGAGCGCAGGCCTTTTGTGGGTTTGCATCCGGTTACAGGATCGATAGGTGTGTTCAATGGAATGGGTACCAAAGGATGTTCACTTGCCCCCTTCTTCTCAAAAGAATTTGCTGATTTCCTGGTGCACGGCACGCCTATCAATCCACTGGCAGATGTAAAAAGATTTACAAAGATTTTGAGCCGTGTGAATTAGCTTTTCTTATTTTTAGAATTCAGGCCTCAGATCGTACAACCGTTCACAGAAAAAATTCTGTGGTATTCTGTATAATCTGTGGCAAAAAAATCACCCATGGCTACCGAAAATTCCACATCCACTGCTTATTCGATTCCTCTCAGTTACCGTAAAATGGAAAACCTCCATATCGTTTTCTGGTTATTTAAAGATGTGGCCTGGTGCATGGTATGGCGACCGCTGGGCATTGCTATGATCTTTCCAACAATGATCATATCTATTGTGATTGCCTGGAGAACGCGTATGTATATGTCGGAACTCTGTCATAATCTCGCCATTACCATCTGGATCAGTGCCAACTCCTATTGGATGATCAGCGAATTCCTTCATTTTGATACCGTACACCTGGTTGGCAACCTTACCTATAAGCACCTTGCGCTGATACCGTTTAGCCTGGGAATCCTGATACTGGCTTTTTATTACGGATATTGGAAACCGCGCCACCAGAACGAATTGGAAACGATGTAACCACACGGAAAATGGATATTAGTTCTCCGTTATCCATTCTTCATTTGAAAAAATTGCCCTGTTGTTGCGAATATTTAGCGCGCCGATACGCATGTAATCGCATAATAATCATGTCATTAAATGAAATATTGCTGCATTGGCAACCATGTAGCAAAAAATCAAAAAAAACAATCAATTTACCGTTCATCCGATAACGTTTACCATTCGTGAAAGCGCAAGTCCCGCTGCTCACGGTTACCATTTAGCATATGCCCTCCCCTTCTATATCTTTACTGTATCAAAGTAAATGGAGCCTCGCTCCCATGACATATGAATCCATCGCTCGACACCCAGCTTTTCAGATTTCGTCAGCACATCAAACCACCGGGAAAATAATTCCCATCGTTCCGTAACCATTTCAGGCCAAAGACTCTTAGGTATTTATACCTGTTTTCAGTGATACTATGTATATCATTGCTGATAGAATTATATTTACCCGTCATCCTAACATGGCAGTCACAGTGTGGCTCAGGAACCGTATTAACCAAATTTCAAACTGACAACTTATGAATACTCAAATGAAACCGATCGTACTGGTCATCTTAGGATGTGCCGCTTTTCTTTTTCTTTTTTCATGTGCCGACAAACAAAATGAAGATGTTACCCAATCTGTAAATAAGAACGGATCTGTAGAAACCGCTGTGCAGGTAGACCACCTGGACAGTTTACATGATATCCTGATCACAACCCATAAAATATGGGCCCGGAACCAGGAAGTGAAAACACTGGTGTACAGAGATACCCTGCCGGCGTTGGGCATAGAACATGCAACTGCCGAAAATGCAGAAGGGGATACAAAGAATGTGCAGGTAAAGAAAGATTACGAAATATTCATCACCGTTAAATAAGCATACAACCATGAAGAAATCAAGATGCATAGAGTTGGTGCTGATCACGGCCGCATTGGCCAGTTGTAACCAACCGAAAAAAGACTGGGATGATAATAATAAAGTTCACCTGCGAAGCGATAGCACCGCACCTTATACAAGGGTACACCACCATGGTGGCATAGGCACTGCTTTATTATGGTATTATGCATTCAGACCCTATGGATATTACAATAATGGCTTCTACCAGCGATCCGGATATTATTCCGGCGGCATCAGTTCAAATTCCAATATTGGTACCAATGGATTTAAAGGTTCGGTAGTAAGAGGTGGATTTGGCAGAGGGGGATTTAGTGTAAGCAGTTGAACCCCCCAAGCCCCCTGTGAGGGGGTTAAAGAGTTATCCATATTTTATAAGGAAATCTATTCAATAAAAAATAACAAAACAAATTCCCCCTTTCAGGGGGTTAGGGGGTATGAAACGAATTACAACAACACCACGCAATAACTGGCAATCGGCCGTAGAGGAACTGGGCTTTGGTTTTCATACCACTAATGTTCCGTATTGGGATGAGAGTGTGTATTATGAAATGGAAATGAAAGAGATCCTCTTCATTGAAAAAGCAACTGCAGAATTATGGGATCTATGTCTGGGTGCTGTGCAACATGTAATGGACAATAAACTTTATAACAAATTCAGGATCCCGGAGTGGATCGTTCCCCAGATCGAAAAGAGCTGGGCGGAAGACCATCCGGCGATTTATGGAAGATTTGATCTTTGTTATAAGAACGGCGAATTAAAAATGCTTGAGTTCAATGCAGATACGCCTACCAGTTTGTATGAAGCAGGTATAGTACAATGGTTCTGGCTCAAAGATTTCGACACTAACAAAGACCAATTCAATAGTGTGCACGAAAAACTGATTGCTTACTGGAAGTACCTGAAGAATTATTTACAGCCGGGCACTATACATTTTACCTGTTTAAAAGAAACCCTGGAAGACCTGACCAATGTAGAATACATGCGCGATTGTGCCATTCAGGCCGGACTGGAAACCAAACTGATTTTTATTGATGATCTTGGATGGGACGAAGAAAGCAAACAGTTTCTGGATCTGGAAGGATTACCCATCAAAAATATTTTTAAACTCTACCCATGGGAATGGTTGATGACAGATGAATTTGGCAAACATATTCCGGAAGACAGTAACCGTGCTTTATGGATTGAGCCGGCATGGAAAATGATCTTATCCAATAAAGCCATCCTGCCGATCCTGTGGGAACTGTATCCGGAATGTCCATATCTTTTACCTGCTTATTTTGAAGAGGGTAAACTCACCAATTATGTAAAAAAGCCGATCCTTTCAAGAGAGGGAGCCAATATTGATATGGTGATGAAGAATATATCACTGCAGAAAACAGAGGGTGTGTATGGAGCGGAAGGATTTATTTATCAGGAATTATTTACACTGCCTAATTTTTCAGATCATTATCCTGTGATAGGCAGTTGGGTAATTGGCCAGGAACCCGCAGGCATGGGCATCCGCGAAGCAACGACATTAGTGACTGATAATCTCAGTCGTTTTGTACCACACCTTATCAATGGATAACAACTCAAACTGCGTCTTAGCGCCTTTGCGGGCAAATAATTCTCGCAAAGGCGCTAAGGCGCAGTTTTATTTACCAGGATTTTATTTTAGTGGCTAATACGGTTGTACCCAATCCCAGAATAGCAATCAGGGTAAATGACCAGCGTAGACTAGATGCCTGTGCAATAAAACCGATCAAAGGCGGGCCCATCAAAAATCCTAAGAAGCCAATGGTTGATACAGCGGTCAAAGCCATACCCGGTGATAAAGTTTTTGATCTTCCTGCAGCACTATACACTAAAGGGATCACAGAAGATACACCGATACCAACTAATAAAAATCCGATCGTAGCAGTTACAATACCAGGGAACAAAACGGCCGTCAGTAAACCAGTAGTGATCACTACCCCACTACCCTGTAAAACTTTTTGTATCCCCAGTTTGGTAACGATCTTGTCTCCAATAAAACGTCCGCCGGCCATGGTACTCATAAACGCCGCATAGCCCAGTGTTGTTAATTCTTTAGGAGCTTCCACTACTTTTTGAAAATAGACGCCACTCCAGTCAAACATAGTACCCTCACAAACCATACTGCTGAAAGCGATCAGCCCCAATTGTAACAATACCCTATCCGGTTTGATGAAAAACGATTGACCACTATGTGCCGCATCGGTGGGCAATGCATACCGCTGAATAAAAAAGATCAGTAAAATACTGCTGGCAGATATAAAACAGAAATGAACAAAAGGTGAAAGCCCTTTTGATACAGCTAATGCTCCCAATGCGGCTCCTGTAAAACCAGCCAGACTCCAGATACCATGAAAGGATGCCATGATAGAACGTCCATATAGATTCTCAACACCCACCGCTTGTGTGTTGATGGATATATTACAGAAATTACCCATTAAGCCATATAAAAAAACAAAGGGCACCAGCGCCCAAACGCTATTGGCAGTTCCAATAAAGACCAGGATAAGGGGGTAACAGATAGCGGCAGCTGTTACCATTTTTTTGCTGCCAAACTTCGTGATCAACCAACCGGATAACCCCAAACTGAGCATAGAACCTACCGGCAAGGCAAACAGCACACCGCCTAAAGCAGCGTCATTCAGATTGAGATGGGCCTTAATCTCAGGGATGCGACTTGCCCAACTGGCAAAACTTAATCCGGCCAAAAAGAAAAAAGCACCCACGGCAAAACGATGGGCTCTTTTAGAAATAGGGGCAGCTGTCATGGTTGCAAAGATGCATAAAAACAAAAAAAGCCTGTTTTTCAGCCTGAAACCGCCCATTTGGGGCTGCTTGGGTCATTTCGGTTATATTTGCCGTCCAAAAACGTGATGCGTTTTTCGTGAGTCGTGAATCGTCAGTCGTGAGTATTAAAACCACTCCGATTCTTCACTCACGACTGAC
>CANGOX010000142.1 GCA_947455605.1 Chitinophagaceae bacterium | reverse complement strand
TACGTACAAACACAGGAATATTGTGCGGCAAACCCGGGTTATACTCAAAGAACAACCCGGCATGGAATTGGTAACTTTTGAAAAATCGGGCAGAACGGTTTCTGATGAGATGAAAAAGATCCGGGCCAGTTGGTTTACATCAAATACAAAATAGCATCTAAAATAAAAAGCATGTTCGGCATTTCTTATCTGGATATTTCTGCTGGTATGGGGTTAACGGCAACGGGACTCCTCACGTTCAATTTTTTATTGGGAATGATGTTAAGCACTGCTTATAAAAGATCTGTGTATTGGAAAAAATTACCGGATGCGGTAAAGAAATTCAGTATTGACGATCTGCATAACTGGACTGCCTATATTGCATTACTGTTTGTATTCATGCATCCCTTATTCCTGATACTGGATCACTCCAGTAAATTCACTTTCACAAATATCCTGTTCCCCCTGGATGCCCCCAAACAACCCACTATTGTTTTATTGGGGAGCCTGAGTTTACTGGCCTTACTGATCGTGATCATTACTTCGCAGAAAGTGATCAAAAAGAAAATGGGGTTTCGTTTCTGGAAGAATGTTCACCTGATCTCTTATGGAACCGCTTTACTTTTTCTGTTTCATGGATTGCTGATGGATCCTGAATTGAAAGACAGACCTACGGATTGGCTGGATGCTGAAAAATTCTTTTCAGAGTTCTGTCTTTTGCTCTTGATCGCCGCAAGCATTATTCGGTATAACTACCATAGAAAACACAAGACTGCCTGATCTCCCCGAACAAAACCATATTGTTTACTTAACTTTAGTAAGACAATAAAATATTATGCTGTTTGCAGGTTTTTCTACCTTTCTTTTGGTAACGCTATTCCTGATTGCCTCTGCAGCGATCTGGGTAGCGGGTGTGAAAATAACCAGGGCTACTGATTTTATCGCGTCGCATTTTAAACTGGGAGAGGCATTTGGCGGCATGGTTTTCCTTGCCATTGTAACCAATCTGCCGGAGATAGCCATTACGGTTGTTGCTGCGTTTCATCACAATATGGATATGGCCATCAGTAATATACTCGGGGGTATTGCCATACAAACTGTTGTGTTGGTATTGATAGATATTTTTGGCGTTGGCAAACTGGGGCCCCTCAGTTTGAAGAGTACCTCACTAATCTTATTACTTGAAGGTGTTTCACTCATCTTTATCTTAACCCTGGTATTGATCGGAAAGCAGTTCTCAACAGACCTGATCATTTTGCGTACCACGCCTTTTGAATGGATGATCGTTGCAGTATGGCTGGGCAGTATTTATCTCATCTCCCAACAAACACCCAGTACCAAACCTCACCCTCGTAAACAGATGTATACGCATGATCCGGCTGATGATCCCTTACCCAAAAATGAGACAGGCAAAAAATCAAGCGGTTATACAGCTATCAAACCGGCTTTATTCGTTTTTGTTATTTGTGCCATCATCACTTTGGTTGCTGGTTGGTCATTGGAAGAAACCGGACAATTGCTGGCAGAACGTTTTCATATGGGTGGTATTTTATTCGGTGCAACCTTCCTTGCTTTAGCTACCGCATTGCCTGAGATCTCCACAGGTATTGAATCTGCAAGGATGAAGGATTACCAGATGGCCGTAAGTGATATTTTTGGCGGCAATGCTTTTTTACCTGTCTTATTTATAGTTGCATCCGTGATAAGTGGTGAAGCGATCCTCCCCTCTTTGAAGCCATCAGATATGTATTTAACCTGTATCGGTATTTTGCTTACCGGTATTTATATGGTGGGAATGATCCTCCGTCCGAGAAAACAATTCCTTTATATGGGAATTGATTCTATTGTTGTATTGGTCGTATACCTGATCAGTCTTGCAGGACTATTAATGCTCGCATAAGCTGTTTGCAAAAATTTCTCTTCCATAAACATTGTCTGAAAACGATTAACAATGCCCTATGAGAACACAATGCAACAGGATCATTATGGGTATTCAGGCAAGATGAGTAATTGCCCATACAGTATGGGAAACAGTGGCCAGATGGCTTAATTATGCATTTTAATAGGCGTACAACATTAAGATCGCACGCAGCCCATAACAGCCGCTGATGGCATATCCGGTTTGAATATGGGCCTGCTCATGAAATTTACATGGAAGATGGTTTCGGCTGCTTTTCGCCACGTAAAGCAAAATAAGCCCAGATAGCACTTGCGATCATAAATATAGACCCCAGTAAAAAAGCAACACCCGGAAAATAGACAGGGGCACCGGGTGCCGTAAAGTACGCAAACAGGTTGGTCATCATGGGCGGACCGATAATGGAAGTGGCACTCATCAAACTGGTAAGTGCACCCTGCAGTTCGCCCTGTTCATTTGGCGGCACGTGGCCAGAGATAATGGATTGTAAAGCCGGGCCGCAGATTCCGCCCAAACAATAAGGAATTAAGAAAACAAACATCATCCAGCTTTGTGAAGCGAATGCAAAGAGTAATAATCCGAATGCATATAAACCCAATCCTACATACACACTTTTTTCATTGCCGATCTTTGGATTGATCACACGTACCAATCCACCCTGAACCGCACCTACCAATAATCCAACTACACCCAGAGATATCCCGATCATCTTTGGGCTCCACTTGAATTTTTCAATATTGAAAAAACTCCAGTTGCTTTGAACGGCATGTGCTGCCAGGTATACCAATACCAGCGAAACCACAAGTCCGCCCACAGCCGGATATTTTTTCAATTGCAATAAAGAGCCCAGTGGATTGGCACGCTTCCATTCGAACTCGCGTCGGTGTGCTTTATCCAATGATTCAGGCAAAACGAAATAGCCATATAACCAGTTGGTCAATGCCAACCCGGCAGCCACGTAAAAAGGTACACGCGGACCAAACTCGCCCAATAAACCACCGATCAATGGGCCTACAATAAAGCCCAATCCGAATGCGGCTCCGATCATTCCAAAATTCTGTGCACGGTTTTCCGGGGTACTGATATCGGCAATATAAGCAGAAGCGGTAGTGAAGCTTGCGCCGGTAACTCCTGCGATCAATCTTCCTACAAATAACCACCAGATAGAAGGTGCGAAAGAAAGAAATAAGTAATCGATACCAAATCCAAATAATGAAAATAACAGAACAGGGCGCCGGCCGTATTTATCACTTAGGTTACCAAGTACGGGTGCAAAAATAAATTGCATAAATGCATAGGCAAACGTGAGCCAACCACCATAACGGGAAGCAATACTGATATCGGTTACACCCAATAACTGTTCGATCAGTTTAGGCATTACGGGAATGATCAGGCCAAATCCTGTTACATCAATGAGTAAGGTGATAAAAATAAAACCCATTGCTGCTTTTCTGTTCTTCGCCATCTATAGAATAAATTAAAATGAACTGTAAAATGATAATTTCCTTTGAAACATTAGAACTATACCGCTTCTCTTTTAACACCGGGAATCTCCATCACAAGATCTGCTCCATAACAACCCGCAGGTGTTTGATAACCCGTTGTATAATTTCCTTCCAATACTTTTTTGGTAATGATCAGACTGCTTAAAGCGGTTAAGGTATAGCCTTCCGGACATTGCAGACGCACAGCCACCTTAGCTCCGGCTTCATTTGTTGCTTCTCCCCAAACAAGACTCACCGCTTTGGCGCGCATTTCATCAGAAGGGCCTGCCGGTTTGTTTTTGATCTTTTTCTTTGCCTGGTTTCTGGCAAAGGAAGTACGAAGAAACCAGTTGAAGAGCCATTGCCATTTCAACATTTTGTAGGTCTTGGGAGAGGTTCCCGTATAGGTTTCAATATTGGGAATACCCGTAGTAGAATAGGCGGTAGAAATATCACCCCAGGGTATACTCATCACAAATAATTTCTTCAGGCCAAAATCAACAAAAAATCCTTTATGTCCCAATGGCTTTTTAATGATCTCCCCATTTTCACGGGCAACGCCCCCTTCCCCCAAGTTCTCGGCCATAGTAGTAGCTGTGCCGTGTGAAAGTTGTCCGCCTACCATTGCAAAAGCCAGTTTCAGATGTGTGGCATCAGGTAATTGTTGTTTAAGGTATAAGGCAGTACAATCGGTTGGCACCACATCAAACCCAACGCCGGGCATGATCATGATCCCCTTTTCTTTTGCGGCATAATCAAACTTTTTTGCCTGTTCAAAAACAGAGATCTCACCGGTTATATCCAGGTAATGCGTTCCGGTTGCCAGGCAGGCTTTGATCATTTTTTTGGAAGTATGCTGAAACGGACCTGCCGAATGCAATACCACAGGCACTTCGCGCAAAGCCGCCTGCAAAGCTTCAGTATCAGAAAGGTCGATTACTTTATAGGGTAAATGAAGGGATTCTGATAACGATTTCAGGGCCGCTTCATTTCTTCCGGCTAAAATAGGCTGCAGGCCATACCCCAATGCCATCCGGGCAATGAGCTGGCCGGTATAACCGTTGGCACCATAGAGTAAGAAGGAATTTGTTTGCATCCTGAAATGTACAACAATGCTATTGAATAGTTTCCTCAGGTGCACAAAAAAAGGGAGTATCGCTACTCCCTTCTCTTTATCAAAACGCTAAGCGCATTGTATTATTTTTGTAGTGTGATAACACCCACTGAAGTCTCTTTAGGCGCTTTTACTTCCTGACCGGTGATCACTTTGCCATTATAGCCATTGGAAGCATTTATATAAACCGTATAAACACCATCTTTAACCCCTCTTACCTTAAAATATCCATCCTTATCGGGCAATGCATAGGAAGTGTCGGTGCCATTGAATACGGTAACTACCGGAAAAGCTTCTTTTGGCAATACCCTTCCTGCCACGCTTCCAGTTGAACTTACCGTATAGAAATGGAAGAAAGGACGCAGGAAAAATTTACCATTCGCTTCCTGAAGAATAGAACGGGTAATATCGAAATCCAACCATAAACGTGATTTACCTGGCAGGTATTCTTCACACTCATGACCCTGTAATTTGATCAGCACATAGTTCAATGAACCGGCCGGTAAGCCTACAGGATAGGTAACGCTGTCTTTTACCACAGAATTATTGGTACCGATCTCAATTTTTATTAACCGGATAGAACCCTTAGTAATTCCTTTTGCAGCGAGCAGGGTATCAGCACCATTTCTGAATTTCAGGATATCATAGATACCTGCGGGAATATTCAGGTTCTCCCATACAAAAGAGCTGTCTTTTTTCTGGTCATCCGCGCCTCTTCTGTCCCAATCATCATTATCATGTCTGCGGGTATCTGAACTGGTATCCACCAATACTTTCACGGAACGGATATCGATCAGCACTTTATCAAAAAGGCCGGGGCCATCCGTAAGATATAAAGATAAGTTCTGGGTACCGGTGGTGGATTCTGTTGAAGCATTCTTATTACAGGCCGTCATGATCATTGATCCGGCAATAAACAAAAGGGCTGCAAGGAATAAATTTTTGTTTTTCATAGATTTGTTTTTAGAATAACACGGGGTCTGACTTAGGATAGGGTTACTATTTATTTTTGAAAAGCATAAGAATACAGGGCACCGCGAATGCCATGCATTTTCTGCTTCAAAAAATGGTGATAAAAATCATTGCCCGGCAGGACAATGGAGGCATTTCTTACTTAACTTGGCACATTTACCAATACATGCTTCATGAAAAAGATACTGTTCGTTGTTTGTACGTTGCTTGTCTCCAAAAATATTTTTGCGCAGCCGCTCTCCGATGCAGAGAAAAAGATCATCAGCTATGTGAATCTCCACATGACTGAAACCGAAAAACTACTCGAGAATGTAGTAAATATCAATAGCGGCACTCTGAATAAAGCAGGTGTTAAGAAAGTAGGCGACGTATTTGCCAATGAATTTACCAAAGCAGGGTTCCGTACCGAATGGGTAACACTCCCCGATTCGCTAAACCGTGCCGGACACCTGGTAGCCACACGCAAGGGAAAAAAAGGCAAGAAATTATTCCTGATCGGTCATTTAGATACTGTTTTTGAGCCCGATATGCCTTTCTCACCTTTTACACGATTGAATGATTCTACAGCAACCGGTCAGGGTGCCAATGATATGAAGGGGGGCGATATTGTTGTTATTGCAGCATTACAAGCTTTAGAATCCATGGGTTTATTGAATGATGCTTCTATCATCACTTATTTTACGGGAGATGAAGAGAATGCCGGCCGGCCTACGGCTGTTAGCCGCAAAGATTTTATAGAACGTGCCCAAACCTGCGATGTATCCCTTGCCTTTGAAGGAGCCAATGGTTTAAATTCGGTAGCAACTGCAAGAAGAGGTGCCAGCGGATGGAAATTACATGTAACGGCAAGAACAGGACATTCATCTGGTGTATTCACTGCGGGTTCCGGTTATGGGGCCATCTATGAATCTGCCAGGATCCTGAATCAGTTCAGAGAAGAGTTGAGTACTGAAAAGTACCTGACTTTTAACCCGGGCCTGATCGTAGGCGGATCTGATATGTCATATAATGATAAGACCGCCAAAGGGGAAGCCATTGGCAAAACCAATATTATATCACCGGAAGTGGTGGTTACCGGAGACCTACGCTTTTTGACCGAAGCACAAAAAATTGCTGCACGTGAAAAGATGAAAGCCATTGTTGCTAAAAACCTGAATGGCAGTAAAGCGGAGATCAGTTTCCAGGATGGGATCCCTTCTATGGAACCTACTGAAGGAAATAACCGCGTATTAAAACTCATCGACCAAACCACACAAGCTATGGGACTAGGGGCTACCAAAGCCGGCGATCCGGGTTCGAGGGGCGCGGGTGATATTTCGTACATTGCCAAATATGTGGATTGTATAGACGGATTGGGTGCATCAGGCAGAGGTGCACATGCGCCAGGCGAAACCATTAACCTGAAAGAATTCCCATACCTCATACAAAGAGCCGCTATCCTTATTTATCGATTAACCCATATAGACTAAACACAACTATGAAAACAAAGACCTCCCTCATCACATTGGTGCTCGCGTTGTTTGCAGTGAATACCGTATTTGCCTTTAAAGGCGATAAAAGAGAATATTACGAGATCAAGCTCTATCGATTATCCACCAATGACCAGGTAAAAAAAGTGGAAGATTTTTTAAGAGATGCATATCTGCCTGCACTTCATCGTGCGGGGATCACGAAAGTGGGTGTATTTCATCCAAGAGGAAATGATACAGCTACGGATAAAAGAGTCTATGTTTTTATCCCGGTAAAAAAACTGGATAAAGTTGCCGTTGTAGAAGACCTGATGATAACAGATCCTGAATTGATACAGGCCGGAGACAGTTATTGGAATGCAGCATTCAATGCACCGATATTCAATCGTATTGAAACCATTATCCTGAAAGCCTTTCCGTTGATGCCCACCTGGAATGTACCGAATTTAAGCGGCAATAAAACCGATCGTGTGTATGAATTGCGCAGTTATGAAGGACCTACCGAAAGATTATACAGACAAAAAGTAAAGATGTTTAATGAAGGAGGTGAGATCGCTTTATTCAAACGCCTGAATTTTAATGCCGTTTTTTATTCTGAAGTAGTTGCCGGAAGCCACCAGCCTAACCTGATGTACATGACCAGCTTTAATAACTGGGCTGATCGGGAAGAACACTGGAAAGCGTTCAGTTCTTCACCCGAATGGACGGTTCTGAAAGCTGCACCGCAATATTTGAATTCTGTTTCAAAGAATGAGCAGGTGTATTTAAATCCAACAGAATTCTCGGAATTCTAGATCGTCGCTAATTTCAAAATAGTCATATAAAAAAGTCACGCAGTATAACTGCGTGACTTTTTTATATGCGAAACCCTCAACTTTAATGGCAGCTGTTATATTTCTCAACCGCTTTGGCGATCTGAGTAAAATCGATCTGCTTTGATTTGATATCTGAAACAACAGATGCGCAATCTGCAAATGCTGCAGAT
>CANGOX010000141.1 GCA_947455605.1 Chitinophagaceae bacterium | reverse complement strand
TGGGGGAAAGACGATAAATTATTTCCAGTTGAATATGGTGAAGCAGCCGCTAAAATTATCCCAAATGCAACGCTTTATTTAATTCAAGATGCCGGACATTTACCGTTAATGGATCAACCCCTAATTTTCAATAAAATTCTTGATGATTTTTTAAAAAGCGAATAAAAAAGCATTCAACAAGAAATTTTTCTCATGCATGTCTGGAAAAAACCCATTTTCATTGTCGATCATTGTAAAATGATACTTAAAAATCCTCTTGAACTCTTAAATAAAATAATCCTTTGTCGCGAAGCACCTGAAAATTGTCGCATTAACAACCCATTTGTGATCAACAGGAATCTTTATTTTGAGCATTATTGAAACAGGATAAACGATGAAACAGATTTTTATCAATTTACCCGTGAAGGATGTGGAAGCATCGATGAACTTTTACCTACAATTAGGCTTTACAGTAAACCCGTTATTTACTTTTGACGATCAAAAATGTATGGTATGGAGTGATCAGATCTATTTGATGTTACAGACATACGATATGTTCAGATCAGGTAATAAAAAGAATCTTCCGGATGCTAAAAAAAATACCATCGCTAGTTTCACCCTTCCGGTAGAAAGCCTTGACAAGGTGAATGAAATGATTGAAAAGGGCTTACAGGCAGGAGGAACGGAATCAACACCGTTGATTGATGAAGGGTTTATGCAGGTAAGAAATATGGAAGACTTAGACGGTCATAACTGGGGTATCATATACCTGAACATAGCCAAATTCAAAGATATGACCGGGAAACAATAATCTAAACCTGCTGGAAGTACAACGAAACGCTATCATTATGTAAAGCAATTGGGGCAGACGAATAACGTTCTTGAAAGGCAGGTAAAATTCTGTTCCGCTGCATTCTCCCCCACTCCGCTGTTATAGAATAAATGAAGTAGCTTTTGTACATTTATCCGGTACCGGCAATAATCAAAACCCGTTCGGTGCCCCACCAAACGGGCGGTTTGGCTATTAGATTGCTCATCCTTTTGTGTGAAAAGCCCCTGTAAATGATAAAATCACCCGAAAGTATGAGGGAGAACCGGTAATTCTGTTTGATTTTTACAGCATTCAATCAAAAACTGTTCAAATGAAAAAATTAGTACTTGTTTATGGGATCATCGCCGGATTGATCGTTACCGGTATGATGGCATTTTCTACCTCTTATTATTGCACCAAAGGAGATTTTGAGGGCGGTATGATCTATGGCTATTCGGCCATGCTCCTTTCCTTCTCAATGATCTTTGTAGGCATTAAATCTTTTCGCGACAAACACGAGGGAGGGGTGATCAGGTTTGGGAAAGCTTTTCAGATCGGTCTTTTTATCTCTTTGGTTGCTTCAACCATCTATGTGCTCGGTTGGCTGATCAATTATTATTACTTTATTCCGGATTTCATGGATAAATATGCCGTTGCCATGATCAACAAAGCAAAGACAAGCGGCATCAGCGGAGCGGAACTCGCAAAGAAAACAGCCGATATGGCGCAGATGAAAGAATGGTATAAAAAACCCATTTTGGTTATTCTGATGACCTATGCAGAGATCCTGCCGGTGGCTTTGGTAGTTAGCCTGCTTAGTGCATGGATATTGAAAAGGACCACCCCTAAACAAATACAAACCATTTAATGAAAGCTGCCCCTGCTTTATCAGTAAATATTACTTTGTGGCAATTAAATAACTATTTGACTGAAAACCAATGCCTTCAATCAATTGATCGGTGGCATAAGAACTGGGATAACCCTTACGGATAAAATAAAAAATATTCGGTCTGAATAATTTATTTTTATAGACCATGAAAAGAATATCATTAACCATTATACTGATTGCAGCATCATTTTTATTAGGGTTCTCTTTTAAGACCATCATCTCAAATAAAAAGAATACAAAAATGAAAAAAGTAACCGGCATAGGTGGGATATTCTTTAAATGCAAAGATCCAAAAGCAGTTAATGAATGGTATAAAACACATCTAGGGTTTAACACAACTCCATATGGAACCAGCTTTGAATGGCGGGAGATGGAAGACAGCAGCAAAAAAGGGGTTACACAATGGAACCCTTTTACAGAAAACACAAAATATTTTGAACCTTCCGGAAAAGATTTTATGATCAATTACAGAGTAGAGAACCTGGAGGCTCTGGTTGAAGAATTGAAAAAAGAAAACGTAACGATCGTAGATAAAATCGAATCCTATGATTACGGAAAATTTATTCACATTCTTGATCTTGAAGGAAATAAAATTCAATTGTGGGAACCGAAAGAATAGCGCTGATCACATTATTAACAGGAGAAAAGATAAATGTGATTCAGCCAAATCTTTACTTTACGAGATCTTCTTCTAACCAATCATTATCTAACCATTAAACAGTAAGTAATGAATATCGTACTCACTTTATTAATCGTAATAGCAGGCATCATTGCCCTGCTCCTGCTCGCCGCAATTTTTATGCGAAAGCAGTATTCCATTCAACGGGAGATCATCATCGATGCACCCCTGCAAACCGTTTTTGACTATCTGAAACAGCTTAAGAACCAAGACTATTTCAATAAATGGGTAATGGTTGACCCGGATATGAAAAAAGACTTTACGGGTACAGATGGAACCATTGGTTTTATATACGGATGGAACGGAAATAAAAAAGCCGGAGAAGGCGAACAGGAAATTACTGCAATGGAAGATGGAAGATTCATTAATACGGAAGTTCGTTTTAAAAGACCCTTTCCGGGAATAGCCTATGCGAACTATGTAACAGCATACATATCCGAAAAGCAGACAAAAATAATCTGGAGCAACACAAGTGCCATGAAATACCCTATGAACATAATGGTATCAATGATCGAAAACATGCTGGCAAAAGATATGGATACCAGTTTGCATACTTTGAAAGAGATTCTTGAAAAATAAACACAACACCAACTAAATTGTGCCCCATCTCATACATCATCCCAGATTATTAGCACAATTTGATCAATAGTACTTATATGCCAGAAATGCAATCAAGCATTCCTGGCATATTGATTTTTATATAAATAGATTAACTGTTTACTCGTTGTTTAAACCCTACCTTCACAGCAATTCGGCAATTGCCATACCTTCTCAATCTCTTTATTGCAAAAATCCTTCGACACACTCATCAACAGCTTTATTGAAAACAAGATCGGCATAGCTGATCAGTTTTTAAGTGAAGCCCTCGCTTTACACCTGAAAAAGAACCTGACAGATTTGTATGCCAAAAAACAACTGAGGTCTGCAGGAACAGGCCAGGATACAGGGGCCGGACATAACAGGTCTTTCAGATCAGATATTATCTACTGGCTGGATCGCGAACATAATAATGTACATGAGGATCTGTTTTTCGACCTGATGGATGAATTTGTGCAACATTTAAATGAGACCTGCTATACTGGTATTCAGAGCTATGAATTTCATTATATGCTTTACGAAAGCGGAAGCTCCTATAAAAAACACCTGGATCAGTTTCTCCATAACGACAGCCGGAAATATTCCATGATCTTATACCTGAATGAAGACTGGCAGGAAAAAGATGGAGGTGAATTATGTATCCATCATAAAGACCATACCCTACAGCACATAACACCCTGTAATGGCAAAAGCGTATTCTTTCAAAGCAATGAACTGGAACATGAAGTATTGATTACCCATAAACCCAGAATGAGTATTACCGGGTGGTTAAAATCATGATACAAGGAAAGCGATACTGATGGGAATTGAAAAATACATCAGGCTAAGGTTAGTGACCAAAACACAATTACCTTTACTTAACCATTCAGTAAGCTATGCTCCTTCAACAATTACATACATTGACAGGCTGCCTGATCCTGCTGTGTTTTGCGGGTAAACTGCTTATACACTATTACCTGGACCGTTCAGAAGGCAGGGTTATCGTTATTGTTTATTCATTCTTTGCTTTATTACCATTTCTACTTCCATATAAAGAAACAGTAGCAGATAAGTATCTCTGGCTGAGGAAACTCTGCAACCTTCTTTTACGCTTAACAGCCATTAATCTGCTGTTGAATTTTATTATCGGCTTATTTATTTTATTTTCTTAAGAAGCCGGTAAGAACTACTTTTCCCCAGCCATTCTTCCCAAACAGATCCTATGTAAATTTTGTATCTTAGTCATACCTGTTCCTTTCAGCAATTCAGGTATGCCAACCCGTTAAAATATTCCGATCGATACTGTTCACCTTTTTCTGTACTTAACAGGAAGTTATCAGAATTTTTACACTCATTAACGCCCGAAGAATGGAGATTGCGTACGGAAGTTACCGGCAAAGCCACAGCAGAGGTTAGTATCGATCCAGATATAGCCTGGCGTTTATTCTCAAAAAGTTTACGACATGAAGAGATCAAGAGGGGAATTCAGATCTCCGGTGATCAAACACTTGGAGAAACCGCATTGACCATGGTGTCTGTAATGGCTTGATACCTCTGCGCAAACGCTGCCCCTCTGCAACTCTGCGGTGAAAAAAATATCGACTATTATGAATGTGTAAAATTTTTCACCGCAGAGGCAGGGAGTAGCAGCGTTTACGCAGAGATCAATCTACTACTGTTAAGGTTTCCTTCAACCACAATTCTCTGGAAGAAGATCCGATCATGATCCGGAAATCGCCGGGTTCAACAATTGTTTTCATTTGTTCATTCAGCATCTCCAAGAGGGAAGGTGTAATGGTAAACAAAACTTCTTTCGATTCTCCCGCTTTAAGATGAATGCGCTGAAAGCCTTTTAATTCCAATACCGGCCTGGCAACCGAGGAGAGCATATCCCGGATATACAATTGTACTACTTCCTCTCCTTCCCTATCACCCACATTGGTAATCACCGCCTGCACACGTACAGATTCATTTGTATGGATCTGCTTTTTGTTCAATCGGATATTACTGTATGAAAAATTTGTATAACTCAACCCATAGCCGAAAGGGTAAAGAGGCAGGCCACTTAAATTATTATAATCGTCTCCCCTGCCCGTTGGTTTGTGATTGTATACCAGGGGTAATTGTGCTTCAGATAAAGGGAAGGTAATGGGCAGTCTTCCTGCAGGATTATAGTCGCCAAACAAAACATCCGCCACAGCCCTTCCCCCTTCTTCTCCGGGGTACCAGACATCGATCAGTCCGTTGATTTTATCCAGCCAGTTTTGCATGGTTACTGCGCTTCCCCCTACCAATACAACGATCACCGGTTTACCGGTAGCTGCCACTTTTTGTATCAGTTCTTCCTGTTGGCCCGGTAGAGAAAGCATGGCCCTGTCCTGAAATTCACCTTCCTGTATGCCTACCGTAATGATAGCAGCCTCTGAAGAAGCGGCAGCTTCAACGGCTTCTTGTATTTTTTGTTCCCAATCCTGATGTATACCAATATCCGATACCAGGTGGATATGTGCATTTCCCAATGCTTCATAAAATTCTACACGGATATTGTATTGCCTGTCTTTTTCAAAAACATACTCAACCAGTTGTGTATGATAGGATTGTTTTTGCCAATTATCGATCAACAACTGATCGTTGATATATAAGCGATAGCCATCATTCCCGTCCAGTCCTATCTTATATTTTCCCGAAGCTGCTGCTTTCATTTTACCCGTCCAGCGAACAGAATAATGATCGGCAGATAATAATGGATCCGGTGAAAATAAGGTCCAGTTAAAATCAAGGTTATTATCTATTCTCGTTAGAACAGGTTTTGTATCTGGTGTAAGTGATGAAAAATATTCACCAGTTAAACCAGTAACCGTTTTACCATTAACTACCGTACTCAATTGTTCTTCCGGTAACGGTTTCCACTCAATATTTTTTCTTCCACAACCTTCTGCATATTTTACCAGTACTGTATTACCCAGTTTCTCACGTATCCCATCCAGGATGCTGATCTTTTGATTACCCGGCCCACTGTAACCACCCAGCCTGGCTTCTGTGGCATCCAAACCGATCACGGCAACGGAGCGGATCTTTTTATTTAATGGCAATACATGCTTATCATTCTTTAAAAGAACAATAGATTCCAATGCTGCCTGTTTTGCCAATGCTTTATGTGCACCATTGCTGATCCATTTTTCTGCTTCGGATGCTGATACATAAGGGTTGTCAAATAAGCCAAGTTCAAACTTAGCTCTTAGCACACGCGTTACTGCATCGTCAATTCTTTTCCGGCTGATCTGTCCGTTTAAAAATGGTGCAATGAATAAGAAATGATGTTTATAATCGGTTTGAAAGATCACATCCAGGCCATTGGTGATGGCTTTTTGTCCGGCCTCTGCATAATCTTTCGCCGTAAAATGTAATACATTGGCACCACCCACAGCACTGGCATCGGAGATCACAAAGCCTTTGAATTGCCAGCTGTTCTTTAATTTTTTATTGAGTAGCCAACCGTTTGCCGTACTCGGACTCCCATCCAATGAATTATATGCCGTCATAATGGAACGTGATCCACCACGTTCAATAGCGGCTTTAAAGGGCGGCAGAAAGACCTCCTCCAATAATCTTTCATTGTAATGAATAGGATAACTATCGCGCCCGCCATCACCCACATTCGCAATAAAATGTTTGGGGGTAGTAATGATCCCGTTTTTTTCAAAAGGAGTTACAAAAGCAACCGTCATTTCAGACGAAAGAAAAGGATCTTCGCCATAGGTTTCTTCTGTTCTTCCCCAACGAACATCGCTGGCTATATTTACCACCGGGGTTAACACATCACGTATGCCGCGAACCTTTGTTTCCAATGCGATGGCAGAGGCCACTCGTTTCATCAGTCCTGTATCCCAGCTCGCTGCCAAAGCGATCGCCTGCGGGAAAGAAGTAGCACCGCTTCTCACCAATCCATGAAGTGATTCGTCGAATGCGATCATGGGTATACCCAGCCTGGTTCTTTCTACAAAATATTTTTGAATACCGTTGATCTTTTTAGCAAGGCTCAACGCATTTTCTTTATTGCCGTATTGCAATAGTTGAGAGGATGCATCCCCACCCATTGAAGCAGCACTAACCTGAAAACCAAAAATCCCGTTTCTGTACAGGTTTTCATCAGCTCCCAGATCGCCGGGGATCATAAAGAGCTGCCAGAATTTTTCTTCGGGTGTCATGCGTTGCAAAAGGTCTTTTACTCTTTGTTCAATAGGTAATTGCGCATTTTTATAGGCAGGCTTTTGCGCAGAAATATACGATCCGGCAAAAACCAAAACACTGAAAAATAATATTCTTTGCTTCATGATCAATGGTATGGGCATTGGAAAGATAATGATCATCCATTATCTTCAACAAAAGAAAAGAATCATGCGATACTTACAAAAGCTTTTTGGTTTTATCGTGGTATCCTGATTGATATACTTATCAAACCTTCCTATTGTATGGACCCAAGAAAACCCTGTCAGAAACCATTACCGTAACGGGCAAAACCTGATAGGTAGTAAGGTTCAGTATGGTTATCCACATACGAACATACTGAACAGCTATCTGTATAAGATCATTTCGCGTCAGAAAGAAGCTGTAGAAGTGATCAGGTTTTCGCTGAAGCAATTATAGTTTGCGACGCAGGTTTTCTTTCACCCCATTCTCCCATTCGCTTTTTAAAATACTTAATACAATACTATCGCGGCGGGTACCATCCGGTTTAAGGGTATTACTTCTCAAAACGCCTTCCTCCACGCAGCCAATACTTTTCATAGCGGCAATACTCCGCTCATTGGTATTATCTGCCCTGAACTCAACCCGCTCCATACCTATCTGCTCAAAGGCAAATTGAAGCAACAGATACTTGCAGTGTTTATTCAGGCCCGTGCCGTGAAATTTTTTTCCATACCAGGTATAGCCCAACTGCAGACTTTTATGTGAAAGCTGTATATCGTAAAATCGGGTACTGCCTGCATACTCATGCGTTCTTTTATCAAACACAATAAATGGGTACTCTTTTCCGGCAGCTCTGGCTTCTAATGCCGTCTTGATATAGTTTTCAAGGTTCTCCTTACC
>CANGOX010000140.1 GCA_947455605.1 Chitinophagaceae bacterium | reverse complement strand
CCTGTAAGGCCCACACATACTCACTATTGCCTTTCTGTGTGCGGTCGTTAGATTCTCCTATCGTGAGGTAGGGGTCTTCTTTCCCGCGGATAGCATGCCAAAAGCGATTTACGTCATGCGCAAGGCTGCCTGTGCTTACCTGGCCCAGGCGGTATTGTTTGGAAATATTTTCAACTTTTATGATGGTGTCTGACATGTAGTTTCGGTTAGTATCGAATAAGAAATTTGCACGCAGAGGCGCAAAGGCGCGGTTTGTTCGTGAATGTTATACGGTATCCATAAAGGTTTTCTCTACCTTACTAAAGATCATGGTTCCGAAAACCAGAACAACAACCATGAAAACAACACTATAGAGCAAAAGACCGATATGAAAATCGCCCTGTTGAAATAAGGCATACCGAAAGCCTTCTACAATTCCGCTTAAGGGGTTCCAGGTTAAGAAAGCCGCGTAGGATTTATTTTTAAAAAAAGATAAGGGGTAAGCAACAGGTGTGGCATACATGAGAAACTGCATAGCAAAACTAATGAGCACAGTAAAGTCACGGTACTTGGTGGTTAGGGAGGATATGATGATACCCAAACCCAAACCAATTCCCGCCATGATGATGATCAGGAAAGGAATGTATAACCAGGTAAATGAAAGTGTGAATGGTGTGTGTTTGGTAATGGCATAATAACCCATCATCAAAAGCAATAATCCAAACTGTATACCCAATCTTACAATATTCGATAATACTACAGACAAGGGCAACACAAGCCGGGGAAAATATACTTTACCAAAAATGCCCGCATTGGCCACAAAAGTATTGGCCGTATTGCTGAAACATGCACTGAAATAATTCCAGATGGTCAGTCCACTCATGTAAAAAACAGCAGGCTCTATACCATCAGTTGGCATATTGGCAAATTTGCCGAACACAACCAGAAACATAATGGTGGTAAACAAAGGTTGTATCACATGCCATACGGGGCCAAGAATGGTTTGTTTGTATTGCGCTGTAAAATCACGTTTTACAAAGAGCAGCATCAGGTCTTTATATTGCCAAACTTCTTTCAGGTTAATGTCGAACAAAGAAGTTTGGGGTTTGATGATGATTTTGGGGGATGCTATTTGAGGGGTTGTTGACATGAGTGGTTTAAGAACTTGATGGGTTGGTGATTGTTTATTGAGTGCTTACAAGTAGCATTTGTAACCACCCCGCCCTGCGCTAGGCCGCTGGGGCACCCCTCCTACTGTGTAGGAGGGGAAATTATTTGTTATTGGTTCAGCGTATTAAAGTCTGGCATCAACCAGGGTTTTATCCCAGATAGATTTGGTGTCGAAGACCACTGATTGCGGGCCGGATTTGAGCGCCTCAAAATTGAGCTGCACAAATTCATTGTGTGCCACACAGAGAATAATGGCTTCATACGTATCCTGAATAACCGGTAGCAGGTTAATGCCGTATTCTTTTTTAACTGCTTCCGCATTTGCATACGGGTCGTATACATCTACCTGCATATACGAAGCTTCCAATTCATGTATCACATCTATCACCCTTGTATTGCGGGTATCCGGACAGTTTTCTTTGAAGGTGATACCCAATACCAATGCTTTCGCATGTTTTACGGGTATCCCTTTTCCAATTAATAAGCGCACTACTTTGTTGGCCACAAACATGCCCATCTGGTCGTTCACTCTTCTTCCGCTAAGGATCACCTGCGGATGGTAGCCCAAAGATTCTGCCTTGTGCGCCAGGTAATAAGGATCTACACCAATGCAATGACCACCTACCAGGCCGGGTTTGAATTTTAAAAAATTCCATTTGGTAGCTGCGGCGTCCAATACTTCCTGTGTATCAATACCCATCCTGTCGAAAATATAGGCCAGTTCATTTACAAAAGAAATATTCAGGTCACGCTGCGCATTTTCAATGGCTTTGGCAGCTTCCGCAATCTTGATACTGGATGCCTGATAAGTGCCCGCTACAATGATATCCTTATACAGATCGTCTACCATTGCTGCGATTTCTGGCGTAGAGCCGGAAGTGATCTTTTGGATGGTAACCAGGGTATTTTTTTTATCGCCGGGATTAATGCGTTCCGGGGAGTACCCACAGAAAAAATCTACATTGTATTGTAACCCGCTTTTGGCTTCCAGTTCCGGCACACAATCTTCTTCGGTACAACCCGGGTAAACCGTAGATTCATAAATAACCAGGTCTCCCTTTTTAAGTACCAGGCCTACCATGCCCGAAGCTTTCAACAAGGGCTCAATGTCAGGAGACTTATACCGATTGATAGGCGTTGGTACGGTAATGATATACACAATACACTTCGCTATATCTGTGATATCTGAACTAAAAGCCAGGCTTTTTCGTGATAACAGTATTTCTTCTGAAACTTCTTTGGTTCTGTCTATGCCTTTTTTCAGTTCTTCAACTCTTTGGGTATTTATGTCAAACCCAATCACCTCATGGTAACGTGCAAATTCTATTGCCAGAGGCAGTCCAACATATCCCAATCCTATTACAGCAATACGCATATTTACAGATCTATCAATTTTAAAAATCTTTGTTTATACAGGACCGGATTATAGTAAGACAAGGTTTTCTCCTGTATCAATTTTAATGATTCTTGGGTAAGTGCAAAAGAGCGGAAAATAGCAGAACGGATGGCATCAATATCATCCGGATTTACCAACTGTCCTAACTCACCGTTTTTAAGTGCTTCTACACTCCCGTCGCAATTACCGGCAATCACAGCTACCCCGGCAGCAGCAGCTTCTATCAAAACAATGCCAAAACCTTCTTTTTTACTGGGCATAATAAAAACATCTGCCAGTTGGTAATGGTCCGTTAACTCATCTGTGGGAATAAAACCGGTTAAAATAACCCGATCTTCCAAATGATAGCTTTTTACCAATTGCAGAATCCGATTCTTTTCAATTTCATCTGCCTGTCCGCCAATGAGGTAAACAATATTCTCCTCATGTATTTCAGATAATGCCAGCAATACATGGTCATACCCTTTGTATTTTTCCGTTGTGTTAATTCTTGTAATGGTGAGTATCACTTTTTGCGAAGAGGTAATTCCATAACGTTCTAAAAGGTACTGGCTTTTGGGGCGGGCGGGTACTGTATAAAATGGATCCAGACAATTAGGCAAAACTTTAATTTTATCTTTACGAATACCTGACTGGCTAACCAGTTTCTCTTTTGTATACTCGCTTACACTAATTACAAGAGAAGCTTTTTTAAGCATCCATTTTGCAAATCCTTTCTGTGGCTTCCATGCTTCAATACCATGAACCAATACTTTTATTTCTAATGTTGGATTGATCATTCGCATCAGCCAAACTGCCGGAGCAAGGTTTATATGTCCTACCACAACCTGTTTCCAGGAGAAACTATTTTTTATCAGGTGTATAAAAAATCGAATTTTTCTTCCACCAAACCCAATAAAATAATAGCGCGAAAAATAACGAACATCAAAATAATTATCATGCAGACTGATGGCATCGGCAGCATTTTCTCCCTGCCGTTTAAGACTGTGCAAGATCACTCTGTTTACTTTTTCAATACCGCCTGTTTTATCAAATCCGGAAAGGAACAGGAATAGTTTTTGAGGGCGGATGGGGGGCGTATAAAGGGTTGAAAAATGCCGGATATTATCATCCATATTCACTAGAAAAATACTCCAGATCCTGCTATAATTAATTTTGAGTTTTTGGAATTTCCTGAAGAATTTTTCAGGAACATAAATTACATTCCTAAGTATATTCAAATCGCGTAGCCAGATATCGAAAGGAAATACAAATCCCTGTTTTTTTCTTTTCAATATGCTGGAAGGAATGATATCTCTGAAAGCCTCTAAAAGCAGGTATTTATGTTTCCCGGTTGGATATTTTACTGAATCCGGAAGATTTTGTACAAAGCTTACCAGGTTGGTGTCTAAAAAAGGTACCCTTACTTCTACACCATGCCACATACTCTGTGAATCCGCATCTTTCAATAACTGGTTAGCCATATAAATATCTATTTCATAGGCACTCACTGTCGATTTAGCACCCACCACATCGGCATGTGCATCAGGAAACTGAAACCGCCCAATCACCTCCCAAACCTTTTGAACAGGTAAATGAAGAATATCGGCAACATCACCGGGTGTAAACAAACCCCGGTACAAAAGGTATTCACTGGCAGTGATCTTTTTTTTCAGGAAGGTTAGTTTCTTGAATGGGTATGGAGCAAGTTGGTCTGGCATTCCTTTGATGATAAAAGCCATTCGCTGCAAAAAACGGATTCGGGATGTTTTATGAAAGGAAGGATAACCGCCAAACACCTCATCTGCACCTATTCCACTGAAAATAACTTTAATGCCAAGTTCTTTTGCATACTTGGAAATAAAGTAACAATTAACCGCATCATTGGTGGGCTGATCGATAGATCGGTAAATATCGTCCCAGGCTGCTAAAAATTCCTTTTTTGAAATTTTAATACTATGATGATTACTATGAATTTGAGACACAATGATATCCTGGTATTTTTTTTCTGAATACTTCGGATCTTCAAAATCAATAGAAAGGGTATTTATTTTTTTCTTTCCGTTTTCTGATGCGAGAACAGCCAGTATACTGGAATCAATACCGCCACTCAGCATAACTGCTGTATCCACATCCGAAACCAGTTGCTGCTGAACCGATGCTTCTATCAGTTGCCGGGTTTGATATATTGCATCCTTTGAAGAAACAGGTTCATCAGCCTGTGCTTCTTTATCAAACCATTCCCATTGACGATAAGAATGATCTTTCAGATCAAACAGCATACAATGGCCTTTAGTGATAGGCCAAACATTTTGCAGCGTAGTTATCGGTTCCGGTAAGAAACCAAATGTAAGGAACCAGATCTGCCATTCTTTATTGGGCTCCCATAAAGGATCTATCTCCAGGAAGGCTTTTACTTCAGAACTAAAATAAAAATCAGCACCCCGCTTTGCCATATACAGGGGCTTAATGCCCATCGCGTCGCGGGCTATAAAGAGTTGGCCGGCAAACGTATCCGCCAGGATAAAAGCAAACATCCCTTTGAGTCTGTTTAACACATCGCCCCCCCAGGCATCATAACCGGCCAGGATCACTTCGGTATCGGTATGATTCTCAAAAGTATACCCAAGAACTATCAGCTCCTCTTTTAGTGAAGCATAATTGTATATTTCTCCATTATAAGTGATCCAATAACGTTGTTGTAAATAAGACATGGGCTGATGCCCTGCCTCAGTTATATCTATGATGGAGAGCCTTCTATGTCCTAATGCCAATCCAAGCGATTCATTCAGGTACAAACCTTCCCCATCCGGGCCACCATGCTTCATAGCATCGGTCATTTGTACCATCTGATCTGTTAAATCACTAGTATGCTTAGAAATAATAGCTGCAATTCTGCACATACTATACTGAGTTATTTTTTTTATTGGAACCTATAAACGGCTTGTTAACAAACCGGAGAAGCTTTTTCCATTTTGTATTTTCATCAAATTGTTCCCCATATCCAGTTCGCCTGTTCATTCCGTAGCCATAGCCATAATTATAGCTATATCCCCTTTTAAAACCATAGCCATAACCGTAACTATGCCCATAATAGCCGTATCGCCCTCCCATTTTAATATCATTAAACACCATACCCACATTTTTCAGCTGGTGATTAAGGTATAGATCCTCTGCAAAATGCAATTGCTTTTTTAATGATACCCTTTGCCTTACCACATACAGGCAGGTATCAACATAATCCATTAAGCTGAAGGCATCACTAACCAATCCTACAGGTGAGGTGTCCACTACAACATAATCATATTTTTCTTTCAGTTTTGTAAAGAGTTCTGTCATCCTGTTGCCTATCATCAATTCTGCCGGATTGGGAGGAAGCGGGCCGCTACCATAAACATGCAAAGTGGAATAATTCTCTAACTGGTGATACATTAACGATAGATCATCTGTTTGCCTTGCCAAAAAGTTAGAAATACCGATTGGCTTTTTCTTGATGCCTAGTTTTTTTATTAACCCGGGCTTTCGCAGATCAAATTCAAGTACGGCTACTTGTTTGCCTGAGATAGCCAGAACAGCAGCTAAATTCAGGGCGATAAAACTTTTTCCTTCACCGCTCATTGAAGAAGTAAGCATAATGGTATTCCTGTCCTGCAACAGAAAGAACAGATTGGTGCGCAATATCCTGAACTGTTCTGCAGTGATATCTCGTGATTTATCCGCAACAACCAACCTGTCTTTTTCATCTTCTACATGACTGATCTCTGCAATAATGGGCATCTTTGTTCGCTGCGTTATATCCAATCGGTTTAAAACCTTGTCGTTTAAGATATCCCGAATAAAAATCAATGAAACAGGAATCACCAGTCCAATCACCAATGCATACGTGTAGATACTTTTTTCATTAGGCTCTATAGGTGCACCAGATGTAATGGCAGGATCGAGCTGTGTATAGTTGCTTATGGTAGAAGATGATGCAATTGCAGATTCTTCCCTTTTTTGCAACAGATATAAATACAACCCTTCTTTTACATTTTGCTGTCGCCTGATTTCAACCATGGCTTTCTCTTTGGAAGGAGCTTGTACAACCATTCCTTCAACCTCATTCATTCTTTTTTCGAGTGATTTTTTCTGGATTTCGATACCTCGTCCATATTCCTCTATCATACGCATTACGGTAGCATATCCCTGACTTAACTGGGTTTTAAGATCTATAAGTAGCGGACTGTTCTTACCAAGCATAGGCTCATCCCTTTGCTTTTTGAGCACTATTTGGTTGTAATGATCAATAGCCGAACCAAGCCCTTGTGAAGACATTCCGAGATTGACCGGCAATAACTGCGGATCTGCCTGCATTTGCTTTGCCTGCTGGTAAATTATCTGGTAAAGCTGCTGTTGAACACCCATCTGTACCATCTCCTGCTGCAAAGTATTGCTTTGTGTATAAGCCATAGAAGATTGAGTACCCAGATCAACCATCTTATTAGACTGCTTAAACTCTTTCATATCGGTTTCCACTTCACCCAATTCCTTTGTAACCAGATCCAATCTTTGTCCGATAAACCGAATCGTATTTACCAACACCTTATTCTTATCCTCTATATTTTGCTGATCATACTCAAGTACGATGGCATCTAGTACCGAAGATATTTTTTGCGGATTGGTTCCTTTTAATTCAAGTTTAATGATAGTGGTTCTTACGCCATATGGACCAATCTGCAGATTATATTTGATCTCATTAGCAGTGACCGCTGCAGGTTTGTATTCAAATTTATACACCTTCTCAAATTGAACAGTACCTAAAGATGCCGGCAAAATGGAAATCCGGTTGCGGTTAACCACGAATTCTCTGCCCCATTCAAAAGGAATCATATTTTTTGTACTTTCTTTGGCAGAAGATGACAAAGTGCCTCCTTTATCATTCAGGTCATACAGATACAGACTAAATCCAGCCATTGAATCGGCTAATTGTATGCATTTAATTTGGAAGGGAGGGTTGGCCAGCTCACTGGTTCTGAAACTTCCTATCTGGAAGTAATAATAATTGAAATGATTAGACTCTACCACTCTGCGAAGCAATGGAGTAGCAGAAAGCAGTGCCACTTCATTATCGAGATTGATCTGTCTATTTGAGAACATAGACGATTCAATCAGATCTCCACCGCCCGAGCGGGATCCACCAATCTTATTATCGTTACTGGTTTTTACCATCACATTGGTAAACCCTTTATAAAAAGGGGTGGAATATCTGATTTTCAAATGCGCTATTGAAAAACATATACTCAATGAAATGATAAACCATGGCAAATAAGCCAGGTATTTCAACACTTGTTCAATTGGCGTTGGCTTCTCCTCTAAAACTTTAATATTTAGAGAAGAGATAGTAGTCGTATTTTCTGAAGGAGACATAAATTATCTGATAAACAGGAAGAAAATATTCATAATTATTGTGGCAAAAGATGTGAGGGTCATCCACCGCTGAAGATCGCGCTGAAAACTGGGGTCATAATTCTTCTCTTTCAATTTAAAGTCGTTGGCCTTAACATATAAAAGATCATTCTGCTGCATCTGAAAGTTAGCACCGCCCATAAAGCGCGCATCCATCAGGTTG
>CANGOX010000139.1 GCA_947455605.1 Chitinophagaceae bacterium | reverse complement strand
TATTTGGGATTAGACCCATGGTGTACCCGGTGATGAGATGGTGTTACCATAAAATATTCCAGCCAGCCCATTTTGTGGATCATTTCGGTATGTACAAAAATGCCCCAGATTTGTGTGGCTGCATAAACAAAAAGGATATCGATAGGTTTGAAACCCATTAAAGCAAGCGGAATGAAATAGATAAATCGATACAGTGGCTGAAATGCAGAAGAGCGGAAACCGACAGAAAAATTCATCAACCGGCTGCTATGATGGGTTACATGTACGGCCCAGAATAAACGGATCTCATGGTCAAATCGGTGCAGCCAGTAATAGAGGAAATCTTCTGTGATCAATAAAACAAACCAGTATACAAAGACCTGTTCAATGCTCATTAGGGCATGTACATAGAAATAATTAAGAATCGCAAGATAAATAACCCGGAAAGCCAGATCTACGCCTCCATTCAACAACATCAGGTACACATTGGCCAATGTATCCTTAAGGGTATAGGCTTTTCTGTGCTGCATATGGGTAAGCAGCAATTCCAGCCCTATGATTATTATGTAAATAGGGGTGGAGATCAGAATCAGCCACTGTTCTTTGATATCATTCATGTTAAACTCCCGAAAAATAAAGCAATTATGCGGAAATGCCCTAAAATCAGATTAATCTTGCGAAACAAAGTAAGGGTAAACCTGATTAATCAAACCCAACGCATTGTTACCTTATTATGGTTGAAGTGAATTTAGATCAATGGGAAAAACGCAGTGCTGAACACCAAAAGCAGTATAAGCAGGTATTGCAGAAGGCTGAGAAGCAGAAGAACAAAGTGCTGAAGGTTTTACCCGACCTCCACGACGAGGCATTTGAGAAAATAGATTGCCTGCAATGCGCCAATTGCTGTAAGAACTATTCCCCCCGCTTTAAAACCCCGGATATCAAACGTATCAGTAAGCATTTGGGGATGAAGGAAGGCGATTTTATTGAAACCTACCTGTATCTGGATAATGAAGGCGATTATGTTGCCCAGAGTAAACCCTGTCCTTTTCTGGGATCTGATAATTATTGCAGTATATACGATGAAAGGCCGTCTGACTGCCATCGTTTCCCTTATACGGATGAAGATGTGCTGTTCAAACGGCCTGTGATCACTTTGAAAAATTCAAGTTTTTGTCCGGCAGTGTATGTTGTGCTGGAAAAACTCAGGGTTATTTTGAAGTAAGTTCATCATATGCAGCAGTAAGGCTTCTTTCTGCACCGCTGTTCTTCCAGCTTACACCGGGTATGTCTTTTACTTTTATGATCTCGTCTCTTGACTTACCTGCTTTGATCTCACCTGCTACAAAATCGAGCAGTTTTCCCAAATAATCTTCAAATGCAGCCAGTTCTTCTTTTGAACCGGTTACTTTTTCTGGGTCGCCGGAATGACCGAATATGAAGAGGGTGTCTTTATCAAAGGTCTTCTGCGCTTTTTGCAGTACTGTGATCCAGTTCTTAATATTGGCACCGGCAGTTCTGTCAATAAAAGGAGGTAGCTGGTTAAACAAAAGGTCGCCCATATGGGCAATATTGGCGTTTTCAAAATGGATGATGGCATCACCATTGGTATGGCCCGGTCCATAATAATAAGTACGGATCCTTTCTTTACCGATCTTCTGTTTCCAGGTGTCGCCAAAAGTAATGTCCTGGAATAATTGTTTGTCAACTGTCTTGCTTTGTTCTGCCACTCTTTTATAATTGGCCAGACAGTTCTCATGTCCTACAACATGCTCCGCAATATCTTTAAAAGAAATATTACCACCTGTATGGTCACCATGATGGTGTGTGTTGATCAGGAATTTGAAAGGCAATTCTTTCATCTTCTTTAATTCTTCAATTGCATGTTTGGCAGGATCGGGGAATTGAGAATCGATCACGGTATAGCCATCTTTCGACTGGTAGAAACCGATGGTGCCTCCCCGCTCTGTAAAGATGCCAATATCGCCCCGTAACATCTTAATTTTAAAAGCGGGCTGCTGAAAAATGGCAGCAAACATTTCTTTGGAAGATAGTGCCATTAGACCGGCAGTTAATCCGGTAGTACGGATAAAGGAACGACGTTGCATGATAAGTGGTTTAGTTGAGTACGGGGATTACTAAGATACGTGAATTTAATATTCCATCTTACGCAAACTCGGGGCGCGGAACCAGGTACCGAAAACAACCACCAGCGTCATGCATCCTCCAAAAACTACTGAAGGAATTACGCCCATGAGTTTGGCCGCCACACCGCTTTCAAATTGCCCCAGTTCATTACTGCTGTTGATGAACATGGAATTCACACTCATAACCCTGCCCCGCATATGAGCCGGTGTTTTGAGTTGTAGAATCGTGCCTCTTACCACCATACTGATTCCATCGAGGATACCGCTTAATAATAAAACGGCAAAAGAGATCCAGAATATTTTGGAAAGAGCGAATACGATGATACAGACCCCAAATCCGGCAACTGCCAATAATAATTTGGTTCCCTGGTTTCTGCGTAAAGGAAAAAAGGTAAGCAGTATGATGATAATGATAGATCCGATATCTGCAGAAGCATTGAGCCATCCAAATCCGATAGGGCCCACTTTCAGAATGTCTTTTGCAAAAACCGGGATCATCGCTACTGCGCCGCCAAACAATACTGCAAAAAGATCAAGGGTAAGTGCCCCTAATACTTCTTTGGTAGTGAAAACAAATTTCAATCCCTCTTTTACACTATCGAGTGTCTTTTTCTCGCCCGGTTCATTTAATGGGGGCTTGGGTTTTAACAGGTACAAATTGTAAAAACCCAAGATCACCAATGTACAGATAATGGTTAACGAGCCGGTATGTCCCATGCCCGCAATGAGAAAACCAACTGAAGCATGACCAATCACGGAAGCAGAAAGCCAAATACCCTGGTTCCAGGTAATGGCATTCTGTAAAACTTCTTTCGGAACAATGGAAGCTACCATGGTGCCGAATGTGGGTCCGGTAAACGCCCTGAAAATACCCGTAAAAAAAATAACGATATAAATACTGAATGCGATCCAGTGATTACTGAGTTGTGTGGCAGTATAATGAGTGGAGAGCCCGAGTAATAATACTGCACAACCTAAGTATAGCATCACTCCGGTGAGCAATAGTTTTCTTTTCTCACTGATATCGATCACATGGCCCGCATATAGCGAGAGTGAAACAGCGGGTACCACTTCAGATAATCCGATGAGTCCAATCGCAAAAGGCTCATTGGTGAGTTCATATACCCACCAGCCAACCAAAGTGCCCATCATCCTCAATCCCATGATAAACAAAAACCGACCCAGCATCAAATGGCGGTATTCCGCAATACGCATCGCGGCAAAAGGGTCATTTTTGGTTCGGGTTGTTGGCATTTCTATGGTCTATGGTCTAAACAAGTAAAGAACCGTAATATTTCCCATATCATCGCATGCGTAAAAATCATTGAATAAAGTGGCGTCTATGGCAGACTAAAATAATGCTGCCCATCATCGTAATCTTTATCCAGCGCATCTATCACTACCTGTAAATGTTTTTCGTTGCCCAGAAAATCTGCATTACTGGCATCAATGAAGATGGTCTTGATATTATGTTGCTTGATATAACTGGTATAGGTTTCCTGAATATTGAATAAGTATTCATCAGGAATAGACTGTTAATAAGAGCGGTTCCTTTTCCTGATGTTTGCCTGAAGTTTATTTACCGGTGCATGCAGGTAAATTAGGATATCAGGGAACGTGAGTTGCTGGTGAATGATATCAAACAGTTTCTGATACAACCTGAATTCTTCTTCCGGCAGGTTTACTTTCGCAAACAGTAAGCACTTGGTAAAGAGATAATCAGATATAGTAACACTCTGGAACAGATCCTTTGTATGGATCATATCCTTTAACTGTTTATATCTTTCAGCCATGAAGAACAGTTCCAACGGGAAAGCATATTGGGCAGGGTTCTCATAGAATTTGGGTAAAAAAGGATTGTCTGCAAATTCTTCCAGTATCAGCCTGGCATTAAAATGTTTGGCTAATAAATGTGTTAATGTGGTTTTACCCACACCAATATTCCCTTCAACTGTGATAAAATGATGCTTCATGAATAATTTCCGCGATGATGGTCAAAATTAACCGCCATCAGTTAGCATCGGCAGATTTTTTTTGCACATCTAATTCATCTGTACAATCTGCCAATAATTCAGTAATGGGTTTCTTTAAAACAGGGTGTACCAGATCCGGGGCAATTTCTGAAAGCGGTAATAAGGCAAACCGACGCATAGGTAATGCCGGATGGGGTAATTGCAGGAGTTGGGTAGACAGGATCAGGTCATCTATCAATAAAATATCCAGATCTATGATACGTGGGCCGAGTTTTTCTGCTCTTTTACGTCCCATTGCTGTTTCAATATCCAGCAGTTTTTGCATGAGTTGCTCAGGGTATAGTGCTGTTTCTAAGGCGAGACATTGGTTATAAAAACTGGGCTGATCGGTCTTTCCCCATGCCGCTGTTTCATAAATAGCCGAATAATGAACGATATTGCCGCAGGATTGTTGAATCAAATGCCGCGCTTCCTGTAAATAAGCAGATCTGTTGCCCAGGTTACCGCCTATCAGCAAATAAGCTGTATTCATAAATTGGAAGTATAGTAAGGTTCAAATATCTTTAAATTCAGTACCATTTAATAATAAATTATGAAAGGCTTCTTCAAAATATTCTTTGCCACATTGCTGGCCATGATCATCTTTACTGTGATCGGCATATTTGTATTGATCGGATTTATTGTGAGTGCTTCCTCTTCTGATAAACCCTATATAGGGAGCCGGGCTGTTCTGGTGCTGGATCTGTCCAATAAATTCAAAGAACAGGCAGTAGATAATCCCTTTGCTGTTTTAATGAATGATGCAGATAATGATGCCCCTTCTTTATATGATATGGTAAGGCTGCTCAAGCATGCCAAATCAGATTCCTCTATCCGTGGGGTTTATATTGTATGTGGAAATAATAACAATGGTTTTGCGGCCAGTGAAGAATTGCGGAAAGCGATCCTTTCATTTAAAGCTTCGGGTAAATTTGTTCTTGCTTATGGCGAAGCGATCTCTCAAAAAGGATATTATGTAGGTAATACAGCAGATAAAATCTATTGTCATCCGCAGGGCGGCGTAGATTGGGCAGGTTTTTCTTCCAATATGATGTATCTGAAAGGCATGCTGGATAAACTGGAGATACAACCCCAGATCTTCTATGCAGGTAAATTTAAAAGTGCAACAGAACCTTTACGCGAAACACAGATGACGGAAGCCAACCGTTTACAAACTTCCGTATGGCTGGGTGATCTGTATAACCGTTTTCTGGAAGCCGCCGCTGCAACCCGCAATGTGGATACAGCCAAGCTTCGTGATCTTGCCGTTACCGGTGCCATTCAGTCGGCCCATGATGCCTATGCCAATAAATTAGTGGATGGGTTGAAATATGACGATCAGGTAAAGAAAGAACTGCAGGGCTGGTTACATATTGAAGAAAAGGACAGGATCAATTTTGTGAGTTTTGGTGACTATGCCAAAGCAGTGGATTATAAGCAGAGCGGTAGTGAAGATAAGATCGCTATTATTTATGCCGATGGCGATATCGTATCGGGCCATGGTGATAATGAGCAGGTGGGTAGTGATGCCTATCGAACCCTGATCCGTAAAGTAAGACTTGACAAAAGTGTAAAAGCACTGGTGTTCCGTGTGAATTCTCCCGGTGGAAGTTCATTGGCCAGTGATGTGATCTGGCGTGAGATCAGTTTAACCCGTAAAGAAAAACCTGTGATCGTAAGTATGGGAGATGTGGCAGCTTCGGGTGGATATTATATATCGTGCAATGCAGATTCTGTTTTTGCCAATGCCAATACCATTACCGGTTCTATCGGAGTATTCAGTATAGTACCCAATTTTCAATCCTTCTTTAAAAATAAACTGGGTATTACATTTGATGCAGTAAAAACAGCTCCTTATGCAGATATGGGTAATAGCGACAGACCACTCACAGAAACTGAAAAAAGATTTTTTCAGGCAGGTACCGATTCGATCTATTACACATTTAAATCAAGGGTAGCCAGCGGACGTAAAAAAGATATTGTGTATGTTGATAGTATTGCCCAGGGTAGAGTTTGGACCGGAAAGAGGGCAATTGAAGTAGGGCTTGTAGACCGCGTTGGTACTATGCAGGATGCCATGGATTGTGCCGCAAGAATGGTGAAACTTAAAGCCTATGCAGTAAAAGAATACCCTGAAAAGAAAAATATTGTTGAACAACTCCTCAGTAATTATAAAAAATCCATCAAGAAAGATCTCATCAAAGAAGAGATAGGTGAGAGTCAGATGCGTTTGATCAGAGAATTAAAGCAAGTGAAAGACATGATCGGTATTCCACAGACAAGGATGCCATTTACGGTTGATATTCACTAAGGCTTATTGTTTAAAAAGTCTTTCGTCAAATCGAAAATCAGAATGGCCGATCAATTTGGCTTTCCGGAAGTCGGGATGTAAAGGGTTGATCAGATAATTATGCTCACGATGAACGACTGCTGAAGGGCAGCGGAAGGAGAGTGACTTTTTGGTTTGCAGAATTTCCTGTCCCATCCATTGTGTATAATCAAAATCATGAAACCAGTCTTTCTTGAGGCTTTGCAGTTTGATATCCTGGTATTCCAGGGTATTGGGAATTTCGATCTCCATTAATTGGATCATCTGCAATTCATCCAGGGTAAGTGCATTGGCCAATACTTCCAGTAAGGCAAGAGAAATAGATTCACTGGTATAAATAACCGGGATCCCGGCAGGGTTCCACCGGCCGCCTTTTAAGCGGGCGCCTGTTCCTGAGAGGTCATTCGCAAATTTTCTGTGTGCAAACCGGTAAACGATCATGTATACACACCGTATTGTATTCTGCTTAGCTGGTCTATCACTTCCTGTATACCGCGGTCAGAATAGAGTGATTGGAAATTGAGTATTTGCCCCATCACAGGTTTCTCTTTTTTTAACCATTGATAAAAAAGATCTGCACTGGTAAAGGTTTCCAGGCCCAGGTTGATCATTTCCTGTAATAAGAGGATACGGTCTGTATAAATACCTTCGAAGGAAGAATTGTTTTTGGCATAACGCTGCAGGGTTCTTTCAGACAGATGAAGCATATTGGCCCATTCTGCCTGGGTAAAAGGAACCAGATCCGTGATCTTTTTCAGTTTTTTATAACTGTAATCAGCCACGGAAAGTGTTTTTTTAGCAGGCGTATAAGCAGTAAGCGGTTCTTCCATTTTTAGTGGTTTGGGCTTTGCCTGCGAATATTTTTGCATTTTTGCCATACTACGTCATTTGTCGTAACAAGATACGACTTTTGTCTTATTTATCCCTTTCTTGCCTTTCTTTTTCCCCTTTTTTTGCTTTCGGTAAATAAAAAGATAGATTTGTTCTCATAATGAACGCTTTATGAAAGGTAATTATAACCAGATCCGGGCCATGCTGGCCATCACAAAAGGCAGTTTACGGGCAATTTTCCGTAGCCCTTCAGCGGTTATTTTCAGTATTGCCTTCCCGTTGATCTTCATTTTAGTGTTTGGATTTATAGGCGGAGGCGGTAGAGTGGCTATAAATGTATCCTTAGATCCTGATTCAGATACCACCAATCCGATCTATCCGGCTATTAAGACCATAGCCGGAATCAACCTCGTAACCAAAACAGGTGAGCTGTTAAAAGAAGACCTTGAAAAAGGCAGGATCACAGCAGTGATCAAGATTGAAAAATCCGGGTTAACCAACCCGCCCTATAAGATCAGTCTTACCAGTTCGGAAGCTGTAAACCCACAGAATATTCAGGTATTGCAGTCTATTTTGAATGCGCTGATTTCCGGTATCAATCAAAAGAGCTATGCAGATGCACCCACAATTGCGATCATCAACAATACCGTTACCAAAGTGCCGGGAAGGGTTTACAGAACCATCGATTTTATCCTGCCTGGTCAGCTAGGTTTCTCATTATTAAGTTCCGGTGTTTTTGGTGTAGCTTTTCTATTCTTTAATCTGCGGCAACAATTGGTCTTGAAAAGGTTTTATGCAACACCAATCAAGCGTTCTTATATTGTATTGGGAGAGGCGCTTAGCCGGGTTTTATTTCAGATGCTGACTTCCATTATTGTGATCGGTGTAGGTCATTTTGCTTTTCATTTTACCTTGGTACATGGATTGCAAACATTCATGGAAATAATGCTGCTGAGTTTTATAGCCCTGATATTATTTATGGGATTTGGTTTTAT
>CANGOX010000138.1 GCA_947455605.1 Chitinophagaceae bacterium | reverse complement strand
TCCTGCCTGAGGCTCGGTTAAGGCCATGGTACCTTGCCAATGACCTTCAAAGATCTTCGGCACATAGGTGTCGATCTGTTGCCGGGTTCCGAAATTAGTGATCAACCCTGCCGAACCACTGGATAAACCCAGGTAACCTTCCACGCCATTGTTGGCAGCCTGAAAAAGATGATGGCCCGTACTTGCTACCATTTCGGGTAATTGCATGCCCCCATGTTCAAATAAAGCACTGCCGCCGATCCAGTTCTGCTCAGCAGCCATTTTGATGATCCGTTTTAATTGCGGATGCGTAAGTACATTTCCCTTGCCATCATATTTTGCCGGTGTTTCATCCATTGCCTTGAAATACGGAAACATCTCCTGCTCTGCAAACAGTTTGGCCGACTCAATGATCATCCATGCCTGTTCTGCATCCAGATGTGCAAACTGTTCATATGTAAACAATTCTTCTGCGTGATGCACATCAAACAATAAGAATTTCAGGTGTTCCATGCTGGTAAAGCGTGCCATGGGGTTGGTTTATTGGTTTATTGGTTTATTCGTTTACTTGTTTATTTGGCTTCCATTCACTCATTCACTCATTCACTCACTCATTCACTCAATCCATCCTTCACTCATCATTCATCTCGCGCTACCTCCATCAATTGTTAAACAAATCCCGTTTACATAAGAAGCTTCATCTGATGCAAGGTATAAATATCCATAGGCAATATCAATCGGCTTACCCCAATGTCCGGCTGGGATCATGGGGGTGAGTTTTTGTTTCACTTCTTCAGGAATCGCATTCGTCATCTGTGTTTCAATAAAACCCGGAGCAATGCAATTGGCTGTGATGCCAAACCTGCCCAGTTCCAGGGCCCAGACCTTCGTCATGCCAATGATGGCCGATTTCGTAGCTACATAATTCGTTTGCCCGAAATTGCCTCTCAGTCCAACATTGGATGAAGCCGATACGATGCGTCCGTATTGCTGTTCCTTCATATGATATGCCACAGCCTGTGTGCAATTGAAAACGCCTGTCAGATTTACCGCCAATACCTTATCCCAATCCTCCTGTTCCATTTTCAGGAGTGTTTTGTCTTTGGTAATGCCTGCATTGTTGATGAGTATATCAATTCTTCCAAATTGTTTGATCACATTTTCTGTAGCCGATTGTACGGCCGCTTTATCTGTAACAGAAACTTTTTCAAAAGATACTTTGTATCCCTGTGCCGATAGTGTTTGGGCAACATCATTGCCATGATCGGTAAGGTCCCAGATCATTACGCTTGCGCCCTCTTTGGCAAATAATTCAGCTGTAGCCTGTCCGATGCCCGCTGCACCTCCGGTAATAATGGCTGTTTTGTTAGCTAATCTCATGGTATAATTGATTAAATGATATTACATAACGAGGCTGATCAGTTCTGCTGCGTAGGCAGGTTTCTCAGCACCTTCCAGTTCCATTTCACAATTCAAAAAAAGTTTTACGGCACCATTGTCCTGTTCTTCAACGTTCGCAAGCGTTGCATGCATCCGTATGCGGCTGCCTTCTTTTACGGGTGTGATAAAACGTGCTTTGTTAATACCGTAATTGATAAAGGAACGTACATTTTTTATGGTGATCATCTGGTAGAGAAAATGGGAGGCCAGTGACATACTCAGATAACCATGCGCAATGGTCTTTCCATCAGGCATCCATGCTTTTGCTTTTTCAATGTCAATATGTACCCATTGAAAATCTAGAGTGGCAGACGCAAACCCGTTGATCATTTCCTGTGTTACCGTAAGCCAATCACTCGTGCCAATTTTTTTGCCGGTATAGTTTTTAAGGGCCGCTATATTTTCAATCATCAATGGACCGGTTGTTGTGACCTCTTTTATAGCTGCAGTTTCTTTCTTTGCTGCAGATGAAGATGCAGTGGGTTCTTCTACCCAGTTTCCGATCTTCACTATTGCTTTGCCTTTTACTTTTCTGTCCATCATGTCCTGAATTGCTTCAGCACCGTGCTCAAGATCATATATTTTGTAAATGGATTGTTTGATCTTACCGGTACGTAACCATTGTAAAAGTTCGCCGAGATTCTGCATGCTGTTCCTGGGTTCACGTTCCGCAAAACTTCCCCAGAACACACCTGTTACCGAACAACCTTTTAGCAAAGGCAGATTGAAAGGCAGTTGCGGAATTTCACCCGATGCAAATCCAACTACCAGGTAACGACCTTTCCAGGCAATGGAACGTAAAGCGGGTTCTGCCAGTTTACCACCCACGGGATCATAGATCACATCCACACCTTTGTCTGAGGTAATTTCTTTCAGTCTTGCGCGTAGATCCTGTGACGTATAATTGATCAGATGGTCGGCACCTTTTTCTTTACAGAGTTCAAGTTTATCATCCGAAGAAGCAGCAGCAATTACGGTAGCGCCCATCAACTTCCCCAATTCAACAGCTGCAATACCAACTCCGCCTGCAGCACCCAATACCAATAGGGTTTCGCCGGGTTGTAAAATGGCACGGTCTTTTAATGCATGATAGGAAGTACCGTAATTATATAAGGTGGAAGCTGCTGTAATAAAATCCATACCCGGTGCCATCGGAAAAACGCGATCGGCTTTTACAGTTACCTGTTCTGCTAATCCACCCCATCCGCAAAGTGCCAGCACACGATCGCCGGTTTTCAGCTGAGTTACTTTTTCACCTTTGGCAATGATGATACCGGATACTTCTCCTCCGGGAGAAAAGGGTAGTGCGGGTTTGAACTGGTATTTATCCTGAATGATCAGTGCATCGGGGAAATTGATACCACAGGCTTTTACTTCTATCAAAACCTCATCTGCTGCGGGTATTGGAGAAGGGGTATCCTGAAAAACCAGGGTAGTTGGTAAACCATGTTGCTGGCAGAGCAATGCTTTCATAAGGCCGTTTTATCGCTGTAAGACTGAATTTACAATGATTCAATGAAATCAGGGCTTTCTGTTTTATTTTTAGACAGTATCTTTTCATCCTTAAACTGCAACTGCAAACCCGAATTATGCTAAAGAATCTTATCAGGAATCTGTTACAGAAGCTGTTGGGATTTGATCGTTATGTATTTTTTTTCTCTCTTATCCATATTACCCGTATCCGATGGGGGATTTCTGAAAGCGCTTTCAGGTATTTTGTAAGCATGATAACTGAGGAGGGTGTGATCCTCGATATTGGTGCCAATATAGGGAGCATGACGGTTGTGTTTGCAAAGACTCATCCAAATACCACCATCTACTCGTTTGAACCCATACCCGGCAACCGAAAAGCACTGGAGCGGGTTATTCGTTTTTATAGATTAACGCATGTAAAAGTTTTTGCCCATGCATTAGGTGATCATAACGGAATGGTGGAGATGGTGATGCCTTATGCGGGAGGTTCTAAAATGCAGGGACTTAGTCATGTGGTTGAAACCGGCAGCCCAGAATCTGGTGAACGTTATTCCATACCTGTTCAGCAACTGGATAAGATGGAAGTGTTACGATCTGTTGAAAAAATCAGTGCCATTAAAATAGACGTTGAAAACTTTGAGTACTTTGTGCTTAAAGGAGGAAGGGACTTACTTCAAAAGCATCGCCCCCTGGTTTTCTGTGAACTTTGGGATAACGAACGGCGCAATCTATGTTTTGATCTGATGGAGCAATTGGGATACCGGGTAAAGGTTTTTCAGCAAGGAAGGTTAACTGATTTTATCGGGAATAAGGCGTTGGATTTCTTCTTTTTGCCTTAATAGAGCCGGGTAACCCCTTTTTTGCAGGTTATTGCAGGATTTTGGGGAGTTGTGATGATCCAGGTCGGATTTCATACCCTCGTTGAACCCTTCCTCAGGATTACTCCCGTGTTCTATCGATATATATTATTTTAATATGTATTTTGCCGTTTATCAGCAGAAAAACAAGTAAATATATTTGTAGTTTTGAGGGCAGGTAAAAAAGAGTAATTTCGATTTTTTAGATACAATCCGGTGAAAGCGTATTCAAAAAGCAATAATACCGCAAACGATTGCGTTAATAAGCCCGATTAAAACGATTAAGAATCTGATGATCAAGAAGGTACTTTGTGTAGATGATGATACAATCGCATTAACTATTTCGCAACTGTTGCTAAAAAGAACAGGTTTTGCCGAAGAAGTGGTTACGGCTATTGATGGGAGTGATGCGTTGGAGTATTTCGAGAAACTGTTCGCTGAAAATACAAATCCTGCCGAGGTTGCCCCTGAACTCATACTGCTTGATATCAACATGCCGGTGATGAATGGATGGGAATTTCTTCAGGCATATGTTCCTCTATATGAGCAGATCCTATCTAAGACCAGGATCGTTATTTTATCTTCTACCATCGACCCTGAAGATTTTGCACTCGCAAAGAAATTCCCTGTTGTGATCCAGTTTATCAGCAAACCGCTGAGTATTGAAAGCCTTCAAGAGCTTAAGTCGCATGAGAAAATTGAGTGATTTTTTCCCTGAGAACTAATCACTCAATTTTATCGCATTTACCTATGTACGGGCATTAAAAAAGCTCTGTAGGAAATGTTCTCGTCCTACAGAGCTCGTGTAGCATCTCGCTACTGGTTTTCATGGATTGGATCAGATTTAACGCCTGGATTTGACTGAGCTGACCGCTTTGTTTTTCTAAGGATTGGATATACCAGTTATCTTTCGGATACTGATACCACAAAGTAACAACTAAACTGAAGTACACTGAATAGCATGTTCTGTTAATCTGAGGTAGAACAGGATACGGACTTGATGTAATGGAATTACTACATATTCACCGATTGGGGCTTGATTCCTGCCTTTATTTCCCGGTTCTCCGCAAAATCATGTGATGTTTTTATACATTAGGGATATGAAAACAACTAACAACTATCTGCGCCCCCGTTACCGCATGGCAGTAATGGGTTTATTCTGCATCCTGCTCGCCCTGAATGGCGGTATTTTGTTGGCCCAGGATAAAAATCCTGTGGTAGAAGCCATTGTAAAAGAAGGCTCTAATAACTCTCAATTGGAGAAACTGGCACATGAACTGTTCGACAGGATCGGTCCACGATTGGTAGGTACCCCTCAAATGCAGCAGGCCAATGATTGGGCTGTTGCCAAATACACAGATTGGGGTATTGTTGCGCGCAATGAAAAATGGGGAGAGTGGAAAGGATGGGAAAGAGGTGTTTCGCATATTGATATGATCTCTCCAAGAGTGAAATCTCTCGAAGGAACACAATTGGCCTGGAGCCCTTCAACCAAAGGCAAATCGATCAGTGCTGAACTGATCATTATACCGGATCTGGCAGACTCACTTGCTTTTCAGGCATGGTTGCCCAATGTAAAAGGAAAATTTGTGATGGTTTCTATGAACCAGCCAACCGGCCGGCCCGATTATAACTGGAAAGAATTTGCCACCAAAGAGTCTTTTGATAAAATGACCAAAGATCGAACGGCACAAACCACTGCATGGACCAACCGTATCAAGAAAACAGGTTATTCTACCAGGATGCTTCCGATCATTTTAGAAAAAGCTGGGGCAGCCGGAGTGATCGGTAATAACTGGTCGCAGGGTTTTGGTGTTGATAAAATCTTCAATGCATATACCAGCAAAATTCCAACCGTAGATATAGCGCTGGAAGATTACACTATGTTATATCGTTTGGTTGAGTCAGGTGATAATCCAAAGATCAGTATCCGCACAGACTCAAAAGATCTGGGTATAGTGCCCACTTTTAATACAGTTGCCGAAATAAAAGGAAAAGAAAAACCTGATGAATACGTGATGCTTTCTGCACACTTCGATTCATGGGATGGCGGAACAGGTGCAACCGATAACGGTACAGGTTCTCTTACCATGATGGAAGCCATGCGTATCTTAAAATTAGTATACCCTAATCCAAAGAGAACGATCCTTGTTGGACATTGGGGAAGTGAGGAGCAGGGATTGAATGGCTCTCGTGCATTTGTGGAAGACCATCCTGAAATTGTTGCGAAACTACAGGCATTATTTAACCAGGATAATGGAACGGGCCGAATTGTAAACCTTTCCGGACAAGGCTTTCAGCATGCAGGTGAATTTCTGAAAAGGTGGTTGGCGGCAGTTCCAAAATCAATGAGTGATTCCATTAAAACAACATTCCCCGGTACACCCGGTGGAGGCGGTTCTGATTTTGCTTCTTTTGTTGCCGTAGGAGCACCCGGGTTTTCTTTGGGTGCTTTGAACTGGTCTTATTTCAATTACACCTGGCATACCAATCGTGATACCTATGATAAAGTTGTGTTTGATGATCTTCGTAATAATGCGATGCTTACAGCCATACTTGTATATATGGCCTGTGAAGATCCCGAAACCTTTACGCGTGAAAAAGCTGCTTTGCAAAACGACAGGGGAGGACGACCCGCTGTTTGGCCTGCACAGGTAAAAGCGATAAGGAAGGGGCCAGTTGCACCCACAAATTAATCAATACATGTAAAACCCCTGAATAGATTTATTCAGGGGTTTTTTATGTTACAGATAAATGGGGATCAATTTTTTCTCAAACCATTTCCTCCACCAAATCCACCCCCGCCGCCTGATCTTCTGGCATCCATTTTCATGCCTTTCAATAAAGAAGGTGTTCTTTGCTGTTTGCCTTGGAACTTGCGCAGATTATATGTGAATGTTAGCATAGCATAACGGGTAAGTACATTATTACGCTGATCCTGTATGGTATTACCGGTAACGGTTCTGGTAACACTAACGTTCTGATTGAACAGATCGAATATTGATAAACGTAATTCGCCCGCTTTGTCTTTCAGGAATTGTTTGGCAACCGAAGGATTGAGCAAGGGAACACTGGTGTTATACCCCGCTGCGTGGTTACCACTATAAGTATAATCAAAGTCGGCAGAAATGATCCATCCGTTATTGGTATACGCAGTCACTTCTGTAGAAAGTGTTTCAGCATAATAATTTGCATTCTGAGCCGATTGTAAAGTATTGTGTGCAATATTATAGGTAGTGGTACTTCCAAAATTCATATCAAAATTATTCTTCAGGTTAGTGGTCCATTTGATGGTTTGACTGAGTGTGGTGTTGCGTGTATAATTACTCAGTTTGTTAACAAGGGTTTGCGCCTGGCTGTAATTGATATTGGTAGTAAAATTCAGATTTGATTTAGGTGTTCTCAAAGGGAAACCATAGTTAATGTAACCGGATAGATTGTAGGTGCCGTTCAGGTTTACAGAAGTAGTGGTTTTGCCTCCATTTGGGTTTTGTATCACAGAACTCTGTATATCGTTTACAATGGTGCTTGCATTGATGGTTATTAGGAACACATGTTGTGTAAGCGGGTTAAAAGATTGATAGAGTAAACGGACACTATGTGTGAACTGCGGTTTCAGGTTAGGGTTACCAACCTGAAAATTAATAGAATCGCTGGTAGTAGTTAAAGGTTGTAACTGGGTTACGTTTGGCTGCCCGGTTCTGCCTGTATAATTGAAACGTAGGTTCTTTGATTTGGCAAAAATGTATTGGAAATTAAGCGTAGGTGTAAAATTGGTAAAATTGTTTATGACGCGGATATTTTTGGTTGTATTAAAACTGTTCTGTTCAGTAAACTGCAACCCAGACCCCATACTGAAATTATATTTCGGGTTTTGTATCCGGTAATTCAATGTTGCTCTGTTGGAAGTATTCGTATAGGCATAAGAATTACTGTAGAGACTGTCGAAAAAAGTATAGCCATGTGCCCCGGCGCTGTAACGATAGGTGTCGTTGGTAGAATTGTTATGGGCGCTGGAGTAATTATAATTCAATTCGATCATTTGGTTTTTACCGATGGGTTCGGTAAAGGAGATCGTGGGGCTCACACTAAAGGCATTGGATGTGCTCACATAATATTGGTTAATGGTATCAATCTTTGTTACAGGAGTATAAAATTGGTTAACGGCATAATTATATCCTTCCCCATTGTTTGAATTGGCGCCTATGCCAATATCAAGAGAAAGGGTTCTTCCTTTTTTCTTGAAGCGATGTCTGAACTGAAGATTGGTGCCATTTACATTATACCCGCTGTTGATGCCATTGGTGCTATTAACCGACTGGTTAATAAGTTTTCCATTGTTGCCTCCTGTTGTTAGTGTATTGGAATAAGTAACCGGTGATGAATGCTGGAAACTGATATTGGGCCGGAAGATCAGCGAATTACTGCTGTCGATCTTTTGTTCCCAGTTAAAGTTGATGCGGTTATTCTCATTGGCCCTTGCAGAAGAGTTGGTGCGGGTATTATAGGTAGATGAATCTGCCGTTAAAATATTTTGTGTAAGACTGTTCTGCTCGGATGCAGTATGCTGGCTGTTATAAAAATAACTACCTGTAATGTCCCCATTCTTATTGAGTGCATCACGGTAGTTCATACCGCCTGCCCAGGTTGTGGTAATGCCACTTCCGGTATTGCTACCGCCACC
>CANGOX010000137.1 GCA_947455605.1 Chitinophagaceae bacterium | reverse complement strand
TCTAATACTTAGTACACTTGTATCCATATATTTATTTTTTAATTTTTTAGATTATTTTTATACTCCGAGATTACCCATTCATTAATCTCTGATTGGTAGAAAACCACTCGGCCCGATGAAATTTTATGATGGGGGATACTATTTTTCGATGTTTGCCGGTAAAGATGACTTGTTGACCATCCAAGAATCTCTGCCATCTCCTTCAATTTAATTGGCTTCTCCGGTTTAGATTTCAGGTCTGCCTTTTGCATATACTCTTCCAGTAATACTTTTACTTTTTGTTCCACCATTTCATCAATGATCGGCTTCAGAAATGCTTCTAATAGGTCGGGGGTAAGGTTTTTGTTTTTTTGCATGACTTTTTTAAAAGTCTAGCCACAATTACTATACCATGACAAACTGAGTGTTATTCCAAAAAATAACAAAATGGCTTATTTGGGAAAAATTGGCAGGAAATTCTAAATATGTCATTTTTGATTTCTTTGCATGTCACACTTGGTGGCAGATAAAATCAGTGACATATAAAAGTGAACGTCAGGTTTTACAATTATTTTTTGGCATGTGTTATCTGAATAGTAAACTTTAATATCGGTTGTTAGTATTGGAATGCACTACTCATTATTTCCTGTTCAGACCTTGCAATGCCAATGTTATTAGCAACATTCTTCCACCCACTTACAGCCGTTTTTACCTCGGCAATAATAGTATTCATGTCAATATCAGATAACTGAAAATATTCACCAACACTTTTTGCGAGTTCATAATCCAGCGAATTGTTGTCGGTATCAATATTCAATGCCAGACCATTTTTATCAACGGAGGGATTGATATCAAATGCCAGTGATAAGCCCCAGCCTTTAGCTGTTAATATAAAACCATGATTCCTCAGGTGATCATCTGTGTTGGAAACTGCAATATGAAAAACAATCCTGCGCCAAAGTTGCTCCAGGTCTTTTTTATTTTGGGCACCGTAATATTGAATGAACTCTGCTATATCCACTGAACGGGGTTTATTGCCGAAAATATCCGCGAAAGTATTGTACACAATGAAAAGGAAAAACAACAGATTGAGAGTTTTGTAAATGCGCTTCGATTCTTTTAATAACTATAATAGAACTGTTATAAACGGAATAGAGAAGGAAAGATTAAAGGAATTTGATGACAATCAAGGTCTATTAAGGAATGTTTTTAAACAATACAAAGATAAGAACGAGAAACTCCGTTTGTGGGGAATAAAAAGTGACAAGCTTACAAGATGGAATAAAATTAAGCCCGGTGACATTATTTTTTTCTATCGAAATAAATGTATTGTAAGTTGGTGTAGAGTGTTAGATAAATTTGAAGAAGAGAACGTTGCAACAACCCTGTGGGGTAGTTTTGTTGGTAAACACTATCCAAGATATACATGGCCTTTAATAATTGTATTAAATGAACCGAATCATTGTAATATCCCTTTTTCAGTGTTTAGTAAAATACTAGGGTACGCTGATAATTATTTCCTCAGAAGTTTTTTTAAACTAAATGAGAGATTAAATTCTGCTATTGAGGCTAATTACAAAAACATTGAAGAGTTCGTATCGAAGGAATCAATAAAGAATTAGATAAAGGCATTCTTATGGCTCGCACTTTTTTAGAAATTTATCCCAACTTTAAGTTAGCACACGAATTATTGAAAAAAATCAATAGTTATAAATTAAATTCAGATGATTTATGTAATCAAGGAAAAAAATTTCAACAATTATTATATAGCGGCATTAATAGTGGGACTTGGAACCCCGAGAAACTGATCAATACTTTTAAGGAAGAGTATATGATGTTAAACGATAACCAGCTTAATATAGATTGGTATTTCCAATGTTTCTTTATATGGCAGCGCCTTAAAGGTGAGTTTGACAAAAAGGAAGAGAGAGCTGGATCAATTAGAACTAATAAGGTTAAGCAATTTGAGGAAATGATTTATATGGAATTTCAAGATGGGATAAAAAAATACAAAATAAAATTTGTTAGAAGTGATGAGAATCCTAAACTTAAAATACCAAGTGACGCAATTCAGTGCCACAATTTCTATTGGTGGATAAAGTAGCTAAATTAATTATTCAATAACCTTCTTACCTGTTCAGGTTGAAACAGTCCATTAGTAGAAGTCTTAAATCCTGATTCATTCAATTCTTTAGTAATCTCTCTCAAGGTCATGCCATTTTCTTTCAATAAAAGAATGATTTTTTTGGCTTTTATATTGTTTGGGTTCAATGTTGCTTTTTCTTTCATCTTCAAAGACCCTTTCTTTCTTGCCTCGTTCGTAAGATTAGCCGGACAACCTAATTGAACCCCTCTTTTCTTTAATTGAGATAAAGCATCTTTTGATCTCTGGGATATTCTTTCCCTTTCATTCTGAGCCATTGCTCCTATAATGTGAATGGTTAATTCATTTGCATCGGGCAAATCACAACAAACAAACTTTACTTTCTCTCTTTGTAATAGAGTTATAAAGTTTAGGTTACGGGACAACCTATCAAGTTTAGCAATAACCAATGTTGAATTGGTCTCCTTAGTCATTTCAATAGCTTTTAACAATTCAGGTCTGTAATCATTCTTTCCTGATTCAATGTCTTTAAACTCACCCAATAGGGACCGATCCCCAATGAATGAAAGAACAGAACTTCTTTGGGCATCCAAGCCCAAACCAGAAACTCCCTGTTTTTGTGTACTTACCCGATAGTATCCTATAAATGATTGATTTTTCATAATGTTTATTTTGTTCTGATGAAATCTATAATGTCTTTCAGGCTCTTTTCAATATGAACCAAGTCGGCAACATAACCCCAGTTATCAGGGTTGTTGTTAAAATCGACACGGTGACTATTTATCTTCGATTCCAAGAGGTTTAAAGACTTTCTGATAGAATCCTCCTGTTTTGAATATTGTTCGTTTAAACTCATTTTTTAATGTTTTTTAGTGGCATTGCTAATATAAAGCCGATCCGCCACTAAGCATAGACGAACGTCTATGAATTCAGGCAAACTTGCCCACATGTTAAAATGCCTGTTGATCTGACAGTACATTAGCCTAAATCAATACTGATTTTATGAATAGCCGGGAAATACTTCAAAGAAGAATTGACGAAACATTAGAAAACCTGTTATCGGAGATATATGATGAACAAGGAATACAAACTGGTGATATTTCACCGGAGCAATCAATTAACTGGGAAAATCTAACAATCAACTTTTCAACTCTCTTTTTTAAGTTGATTGAGCAAAACAAAGTATAGTTGGTACAACAACTATCTATTCATCCTGCCAAGGGGATGTTTTCTTTTCTATTCCTCTTTTTGCAGGTTTATTCCTAAATGTTTTGCAAGTTTTTTGCAAGAAAAAAGGGTTTATGAATAATTTAATTCATAAACCCTTGATTTTTAAGTGGGCCCACCTGGGCATGATCCAGGGACCCCCTGATTATGAGTGGCTTATGGACAACGTAATCAATTGATTTGCAGTACATTATTTTTAGAAAGATGATCGAAACGGCCAGTAGATGAACCTGAACATTGCGAGTTTCATTGCGATACTTCATCGTGCAGTTGGATTATACTATGGATAAAAACACATTGCCCGGACTTACTACAATAGCGGGAAGGAAGTAAAGAAAGAATGATAAAGAGGTCAACACAGTTTTATTTGGTCTTACGGGTCGCATTCATTATAGAAATCAAAAGTGCTGAACTGTAAACAACGCCTAAGACTACTTCGCTGTATACAAGGATTGTCTGCGGCCAAGAAGCTTCTCCGGCTTTTTCATAGCCGATCGTAAAAAAAGTAAATACCGAGAAAAAAACGGCCTTTGAAAAATTAATAGAAAGCAGGAGCATATACAGTATTCCATAGAGAAATATCACTACGGACATCCATCCGATTATATGCCATGGTTTATGAAAATAGCCAAAGAACATTGCACCTTTATAAGAGGTTGCTTTGGCGAGTTGGTAGCGGATATCGACATTAGATCGTATAGTTCGGGATGATCTTAGTGCAAGAAGGTGATATTCTTCGGCACAGCGGCGAATGCTTAAATTATCTATCGCTTTGAATTTTGACCAGTCTTTGATCGCAAGATCGTCCGTATCATATTCAACATAATTGCAGCGGAATTTATACAATCCGTATTGATTGATATTTGTTTTTTCAACACGGAAATACTCGCAGTTAACCCCTTCGGTTTGGAACAGTCCAATTTCTGAACCGTACAGATCAATCTGGTTTAGATTACCGCTAATAAACACAGTGCCGATTTCAGAGTTGTCTAAAGAAAGTAAGCCTGCTGTATCAGAAGCCATACCTAATTTACCTTTAACCACTGATTCAGAAATAGAAAGTTGGATTGTCATCCCTGAGCCGACAGCTCGGATACTGACACCGTTTTTAAACTCACAGTTACGAATCTTGAATTTAGTTACCTTTTCATTTGTTGACAGTAAGACGGGTTCTGCGAAGATTGTATCGTGGAGTTCCAGTACACCACCGGAAGCATAAATCCTTCGATACTCCATATCCATGTAATCGTTCCTGCTTTCAGGACATGCCGAAATAGTGCGTAGATTAGTTGTGCTTATCATTGTAGATGTCTTTCACATAAAAATTGCCCTGTGCCGCGAGATGTATAGCAATCCGGTCTGCCATTTCGGTTTGATGCTTGTCGTATAGTTTGGCAAGTGCGGAAATAATACGGTTGCTGCCGAAAGAAAAATCTCCCTTTGTTCTGGCGATAAGTGACCAAAGTAATTCTCCCGCTTCTTTTGGATAGTCGTCAATGAAAACGGACAAGGTATCGATCAAACGGTGCATCCTGGGATGGGGCATAAAATATTCCATCGCGCGTTCGAAGAGTGCAGTATCGGCCGTAGTCAATTTTTTTATGTATTCAATGAAATCTGCACTGCCAAATTGGATGCTGCTTGTCTTTGCCTTCCCGATTTTATCACAAACATCCAGTAGTCTTTTCCAGATAATCCTTAATTGTTCCTCGTCGATTCTCACATTACGCTTGTCTATAAAACCAACCATGTGTTCCAGGTAGATAATACTGCCTGTTTCAAAAACACGGTCCAGTAGTTCATTGCCGGATGGCTGCTTATCGACTGCTGCGATGATAATATGTTCAACCAGTTTGTCTGCGTAGATAGATTTTTCGTGGTAACCATCGACAGCGCGGAAATAATATTCCAGCAGACCAGAATAAATGTTCTGGTACAGGCGTGAAGCATACAGTAGATATCCCTTGAAGGCAGCATCATCGATTTCTTTCTGCCAGATATAGATAAGTGAACGGTTCTCGTTCCACCATGCTGAATCAAGGTAAGTAATCTGCGGGGTCAGTTGGCCAATTGTCCAGTAAAACTCTTGGTAATAAGACTGGTCATTCAGCCGCTTATTAAATACGTTTTTAATGGCAGGATGCAAGTGACGCTCTTTATTTTCCTCTCTCTTGCGGCTTTCCAGATTGAGGTTCACCGAAACGAAAGCTTCGTATAGTTTACCGCGCGTTGAATTAATAATATCAAAATTGCGGTCCTTTTCCTGATTCAATGGTTTAAATGCCCTGGTGTAATTGGTATCGATGGTGACCAGCAATCCTATCCAGCGATCTGCTTCTTCAGTCCGGAACGCATCGCGTTCAAATCCCTCTTTAATAAGCCAGCAGATCATACCCATGGCAGAACTGTTGTCGGTTTCCGCTTCGCCACCGTTTACCCAGATATCCTGCCGGGTGTTCAGCAATGTTTCGAGGAACAGCAACAAAGCTGTCCAATTCAAGTCCTTTTCCCTTGGTACAATGGTTCGCAATCCGTCCAGTAGGTAATATAAAAATGTAGAAGAAATATTGGTGAAGGCCGGGAGTTCCTGTAAGATCTCTTTTGTCCTTTCTGTGGCAAGCCTGCGTACATCTTCCTGTATACCCCACTTGTCGTATCCATCCCAAAGCTGAGGGTTACCAAGAACAGAAGGAATATCAGTAACTGGTAGTTCAGTGATGCGCCGTTTACTGTAATCACCACCTGCGCGCATTTCAAACCAACTGTCATATCCGGGATGGGTTGGCTGGGTCTTAGTGATCTCTTCGAGTTTTTTTACTTCTTCGTTGAACATGGGTTGCAGATCCTCGCCCACACTGCGCAAAGCAGCATACCATTCCTGTTTGCGGTAAGCAAGGTATTTTTCAACCTGGTCCTTTGTTTCGTTGTCCATTTGCTCACGTTCCAATTGCCCTATCCATATCATTACCTGCTCGATCCTATCTTTTGAAAAACTCGCGGCGTTTTGTTCCAGTATCTTGAAAACTTCCAATTTCCATTCTAACTCGCGCAGAGGATTTCCCAGTTGCCAGAAAAGCGGTTGAAGCTTTTTAAAATGCTGGCTGATAATATAAAGGCCGATGCGTTGCAATACCGTGACCGGCTGCAGTAGCAGATATTCCGTCAATTTGTATAATTCGTCTTGCGTCATCGCTGCTTCATCAAGCAGGTTGCGCAAGTGCAGGACGATGATCTGATGCAGGCCATCATGATGACGGTTCTGTTCGTCATCTGCAATGGAAACGATCTGGAACTTATCAAATGCACCCGGGTATTCTTTTGACAATTCAGTAATGCGGTTAATGAACCAGTCGATTATAGGAAGGCCGATTGTCTTTAGTAATCCGGCAACAGAATGGCTGGCAAAGTCGATCAGCGAATAATCTTCCAAGTCGCCATGCAGTTCGAAAAGCATTCCCTCCCTGCGTTTATCCGGCTGGTAAAAAAAGTCGAGTAGAACAAGAATCAGTCCCTGTTCGTTTTCGCTAATCACCCGATCGAAAAAATTAGTGGCGAGGTCAGCGCCTACATGGGTCATTCCTCCGAGTTGCATGGCGCTGCGCAGGAAGCCTAAATATTCAGCGTCAATTTGCTTTAAGGGTAACTGCTGTATGGCATCGCACATGATCCAGTCTGGTCTTGAATTTCTTTTCGGATCTGTCCAGTGCTCAAGCGCATATCGCACGTATTTTTTCAGCAGGTGATGCAAAGCTGCGTTGATATCCGGGTCAGGTTGACTGCGATTATAATCAGACGCAGCTTTGATCAGGAATCCTGCGTCCCAGCCATAATAAAAGCTCTGTTCACCACCATCAGCCGTTTTTTCAACTTTAGGCGCGGGAATACCTTTGAAGTCAAATGCGTTCAGAAGGTATAAGTAGATGAATAAAGGTCTCGAGAACTGCCTTGAAAGCTGGTCAAACAAGTAACTTCTGTCAGCCTCATATCGATCAAGTATTGAAGCGATAAAACCTTCGCTGTCGGACTCTTGTCCGCTTATGATCCTGTCGATCCTATTTAAGTTTAATATGATATTCTCTGCCATCGTTTAACTGGGTGTAAAACTGGATGCCACAGTTGCGACCATCGGTTCCATGATGTTTCGTAAAATGTGTTCGATATCCAGATAATTTTTTCCTTTAAAATAAATCGGTTTGATTTTAAGGTCGTCTATCAGGGCCAGAATCTTACGGTTGTTTGCAAGATCCTTTATTTTTTTGTCCAGAGCTTTGATGCTGTCTATGGAACCTGGCGCAGAGGCCAGAAGCTTATCTGCACCTTTTTTGAACACAAAAACCTCATCTTTTATTCCGGCTACATTTATTGTTTCCAGTAAACCGTGCGTTACCAGATCATTGATATTGATGACTGCCATATCGCTTAGTTCCTGTGGCAGCATATATTCCCGCATTAGATCATCAGACAAAATGCAGTAATGATCGGGTAAGGCCTCTTTACGCATCGAATCTTTTGCCACATCACGCATAGCGGTGCGCAGAAACTTTGTAAAATATTCATCGTTAAAACTAAAGCCGATGAACAGCACATTATACTCTGCAAAAAGTGTTGTCACCAACCTTGCTAAACCTGACCCGTTATTTTCATACTGGCTCTGGTAGGATGGAGTACTTAAAATATAATTGTCGCCGGCATGTTTACCGTGTATATGATAGATGCAACGGCTGCGGCCAAGGTCTTTGGTCTTCATACTGCCTACGGTTTGTGATTCATAGCCTTGCGTCGAGTTGGTGTATTTGGCAATGGCATCGAGCGCTTCTTCAAAACTCGTATCGTAATTGGTTGTTACGATGGTTTTAGTCAGCCGCAAAATCTCGATATGAAGTGAAGTGTAATAACAGCGCTGTGGTTTGGTAAGGCGTGTGATGGCGGCAGCATAGACAGTGCGATCAGGTGCTTTTTTCTCAATATTTTCAGCAACTTTTGCCTGCCCTTCGCTCTCTATAGACAGTAGCAGTTCGTCTTCTGTATTATAATGCCTGAACAGGCGGTTTAGTTCCACCAGCATTTTGTCCCACAAAGGAATCCTTAATGCATCAGAGCAACCGGCTCCGATAAATGCAGCAATATCCTGAGTATTCCAGTAAATTTCCCGGAAAGCTTCCGCGTGGCTTTTTGTGGCCAT
>CANGOX010000136.1 GCA_947455605.1 Chitinophagaceae bacterium | reverse complement strand
TGAGGATTATCTTTTGTGGACACAGCTGGCAAAAGGAGGAAAATTGTATAACCTTCCGGAAACCCTTATCAGGATCAGATTCAATCCTGCATCTGTTACCATTGATGAGAAATGGAGAGGCAGGCGTTTCCGTGAATTAAAGCGAAATGCGATCAAAAGGGGATCGATCACGGAAAAGGAGGGGGCAGAGATCCTCTCCATCATTCAGCATCAAAATACGAAAAGAATCAAGGAAGGAGCTTATTATGCATTATGCACAAAAAAATTGCTGACGGATAATTATCAACCAGTAAAAGCAAGAGAATATGCAGTGAAAGCGATACAGGTTAATCCTGTAAGGCCGGATAGCTATGCTTTGTGGGTAGTATCCTTTTTCCCTAGATCATTTATTCAATGGCTGCATAAACAAAGTCCCAATAAACTGTAATGCATAAAGTAGCCATGATAGCCCGGTCAACACTTTACTCCATTAGGGGAGGGGATACTGTGCAGGTACTGGAAACGGCCCGGCATCTTTTGGGCCTGGGAGTTCAGGTGGATATCCGTTTAACAGATGAAGTGATTGATTATGCAAAATATGATCTGCTGCATTTTTTTAATATTATCCGCCCGGCAGATATGTTGTTTCATATCAAACGATCGGGTAAGCCCTATGTGGTTTCTACGATCCTGATCGATTATAGTGAGTACGATAAATACCAGCGAAAAGGAGTAGCCGGTCTGGTGTTCCGGTTTTTATCAGCGGATACGATTGAATATGTAAAAACGATCGCAAGATGGATATTAGGGAAAGACAGGTTAATGAGTAAATCCTATCTCTGGAAAGGGCAATACAGCAGCATTTGCGAAATTCTGAAAAATGCTTCTATGTTATTGCCTAATTCAACTTTGGAGTACGAGCGTATCGTTGCAAGATATAAAACCAAAACTTCATACCGTGTAATTCCAAACGGAATTGATGATCATTTGTTTCTGCCCGATATTACCATTGAAAAAGATCCCTTGCTCGTGATCTGTGCTGCAAGAATAGAGGGCGTCAAAAACCAATTGAACCTGATCAAAGCATTGAACGGAACAAAATATACTGTTTTACTGATTGGTTCACCAGCGCCTAACCAGTTGAACTATGATAGAGCATGCAGGCAGATCGCTGGTCAGAATATTCATTTTGTTGGCCAGGTATCTCAGAAGGAATTGTTAACCTATTATAACAAAGCCAAAGTGCATATTCTGCCCAGCTGGTTTGAAACAACCGGATTGAGCTCACTGGAAGCGGCTGCGATGGGCTGCAATGTGGTGATCAGTGTAAATGGAGATGCGAAGGAATATTTTGGGCCAGATGCTTTTTATTGTGACCCGGCTAATCTGGAAAGTATCCGGGCAGCAGTTGAGCAGGCATCAGAAGCCCCCGTTAATCATTCATTACGCAAAAAGATCCTTGAACAATTTACCTGGCAGCATGCTGCAGACAGTACATTGCTTGCTTATGAAAAATTATTTCATACCGCATGAAACTAAGCATAGGTATATTAGGCACAAGGGGCATACCCAACAGCTATGGGGGCTTTGAGCAGTTTGCGGGCTATCTCTCCAAAGGTCTTGTGGAAAGAGGGCATAAGGTAAGTGTCTATAATTCACATAAACATCCTTACCAGAAAAATACCTGGAATGAGGTAAATATTATTCATTGTTATGATCCCGAATACCTGCTGGGTACAGCCGGTCAATTTATCTATGATCTCAACTGTTTCAGAGATGCACAAAGTAGGCAATTTGATATTCTGCTGATACTCGGCTATACCAGCAGTTCTATATGGGGCAGGCTATACCCCAAAAACTGTATCATAATCACCAATATGGATGGGCTGGAATGGAAACGCTCTAAATATTCGGCTCCTGTTCAACGTTTTCTGCAATACGCAGAAAAATGGGCTGTTCAATCCAGCCATAGACATGTGGCAGACTCGATACCGATCAAAGAATACCTCAGTGAAAAATATAAAATAGACGCAGATTATATTTCTTATGGCGCAGAAATTCCCGGTAAGACAGATGAAACACTATTGGATAAATTTCAGGTAACAAAAGGAAATTATTATTTACTGATCGCCAGAATGGAACCGGAGAACCATATAGAAACCATTCTTGATGGGCTATTCAAAAGCGGCTCAAAGCAGAAAATATTGGTGATCGGCAATACTCAAAATGTGTATGGAAAACGGATGGTTGAAAAATTTAATGATCAGCAAAGGATCCTATTTGCCGGTGCGGTATATGATACAGATATTTTGCATGCCTTAAGGGCATACTGTTCTTTATACTTTCATGGCCATAGTGTAGGGGGTACCAATCCGTCTTTATTGGAAGCTATGGCCTGTGGTGCCTTGATCTGTGCGCACGACAATGGGTTTAACCGGGCTGTATTACAGGAAGATGCTTTTTACTTTTATGCAGACGATGATGTTACAGAGGTTGTTAATACCCTGGATGCCAAAGATATCCAACATATGACCGATCGAAACCTGCAAAAGATCCGTGAACATCATCATTGGGAAAAGATTATTAAATCCTATGAGCAATTATTTATTCAAGCTTATCAAACCGGAATATGAAAGAAACCTTTTTCATAAAAGAAAGCCTTACCGATAAGATTACCTATTATCTGTTGCTTGTATTTGTCATGAGCCTGCCCTTCGACAGGCTATACAGCGAGCTGGCTTTGATATGCCTGGCGATCCATACCTTAATACATCTGAGGAAAGAAGCCGTAAGTAATATCCGATGGAAAGTTTTTTTATTACCCTGCTGCATTTATCTTCTTACGGTAGTGGGCACAGCCTACACCCATTATTATGATGAAGCATTTTACGAATGGGAGCGGCAGCTGGCTATGATCCTTTTTCCGCTGATCATTGTCTTCAATAGTTTTGATTTCAGGAAGTACCGGTTTCAGGTAGTTTTTGCATTGGCACTCAGTTGCTCGTTGGCTATACTATATCTCTATTATACGGCTTTCAGTATCATTGGTTTTAACCATATGCCGGTATTATCTATTTTCAGTAATGCCTTCATCAATCATCATTTTTCGGCAGCCATCGATATGCACGCTACCTATTTTTCCATGTACATCGCTTTAGGCGCAGCCGGTATGATCTATGGCTGGATCCATGCAGGTTCAAAAAAATACCGGTGGTTATATGGCATACTTTTTTTTATTTTAGTTATTGGCTTATTGCAATTGTCCTCCAGGGCCGTTTTGATTGCCTTTGCATTAATCATAAACGGTATCATTCCTTTTGCTTTGTTAAATGGAAAGAAGCGTATCCGGTTTATTGCGCTTTCCCTTACGCTGACCCTGTTCCTTTTTTACGGCATAACCCGGATGGATGATCTAAAAACACGCATGATCACAGATCTCAGGGATGATCTGAGTGAGTCGGGTCTGAATGTAAACCTGGTGGAACCCAGGATCAGAAGATGGCAATCTGCCTGGGAACTCATTAAACAATCACCTGTTTACGGACATGGCAGCGGGAGTGAAGTAGCTTTATTAAAAGAAGTCTATTACCGTGATAAACTCTATCATTCTTATCTCCATGAGCTAAATGCCCATAACCAATACCTGAGCATGTTACTGAAAACCGGGTTGCCAGGATTACTGATCCTGATTTATCTGTTCTATGCAGGATTTCGATACAGTTTTCGATCGCGGGATATTTTACTGGGGAGTTTCCTGAGTATTATCTGTGCCGTTTCTTTCTCGGAAAATGTGATGGATGCCAATAAGGGTATTTTCTTCTTCGCCGGTTTTCTCTCTGTATTATGGCTAAGCCCACAAAAAGAAGATCCCGGGTTTATTCGAAAATAAAATTATTACAATAGGTGTCTGATAAGTTATTCTGGTGTTCTGTAAAGGAAAATTCTCTGATGGGTTTGCGAATATTGCCTTTGATAAAATAACCCTCATATCCAAAGCTCTGTAAGAACAAAAAGGTTTCTAATACACGTTGTTCCCCAACAAACCTGGCTTCACATTCAAAAAGGATCCTGGGTTTGAATCGGGTTAGGATCTCTCTGGCACCCATAAATACAGATAGCTCATTTCCTTCTACATCCACTTTCAGAAAATGGGGGTGTACCCTGTGTATGCGGCAGTAATCATCAAGGGTGATCGTTTCTACTTCTTCTTTTTTCCGGATGGTAAAATGCATCTGGCTTTGGATGATCGTTGCACAGGGCGATGATTTCTTTCCTTTATTGTGAGGGATGCTGAGCGTGGCTGTACCAGTCTGGTCTGATACAGCGGAGCGTTCAATAAGTACATTCTCCCATTTCAATAAGGTGCTAACTTCAGATAAATAATGGTTAAGCAGGCTTTGTGGCTCAAATGCAAAAACAACTCCTTCAGCGCCCACCAATTGCTGAAAAAAATACAGATATCCGCCTTTATGTGCGCCTATATCAAAAACCGTATCTCCTTTTGTTACAGTCTGCAGTATATAATCGATTCCACCTTTGTCTTCTTTATTCCTGTATTTTTCTGCCCTTAGCCATAGACGGATCTGTTCCACAGTTCTGTTAGCTATCTGTGTAATAGAAGGTAGCTCATACAGTGGGTTTTCAGAAAACGTGCCAGTGATCGTTTTTTGCATAGATATGATTATACAAGACTATCGTCGAGTTGGTGCTTTTCTACCAGCAGCTTCTCCGGGAAAAAAGCAATCACAGCGATCAAACGTTGAAGGGTGGTTTTATAAATGATCTTGAGATCTAAGATCAGACCGATATTGCGGATATAGTAATTGTCCCAATGATAACGCATCAAAACACTGTTACGGGTAGCAGCAGGGCCATGAAATCCTTTCACCTGCGCAAGACCCGTAATGCCGGGCCTTACCATATTCCTGAATTTATAACCGGGTAAGATAGAGGCAAATTTTGCGCAATCGCTATACATATGCGGTCTTGGGCCAACAATGCTCATATCACCTAACAGCACATTAAAGAACTGGGGAAATTCATCAATATTGGATTTGCGCAGAAAGCAGCCCAATGTGGTAACACGACTGTCATTTTCCAATGCCTGTTGTGTATCTGCTTCTACATTAATCACCATGGTGCGCAGTTTATAGCAGGTAAAAGATCTGCCGCCTCTGCCAATTCTTTTTTGTAAGAAAAATACAGGCCCCTTCGAACTGATTTTGATAAGGATGGCCAGCATAGGTAACAGCCAACTCAGAATGCAGATGATAAATAATAGGGAAAAACAGATATCGAACATTCTTTTGGCAATAAAATAGGCCTGCTTATTATCAATATGCTCCCGAAGCCGATGTTGCTTGCCAACGATCGTAAGGTTGGCTCTGACCAACTGCCTGGGGGATATGGAAATAGGGTCTATCATTGGGATGCTCGGTCTTTTTTAGTGATTCATGGCTACCTTACAGATTCGTAAAACCATTCGGATGGGTTGCCTCCAAAAACTATTTTTTATTGCTCGGGGAAAAGTTTCATTTTTGACAGGGCATCCCTTTTCACCCCTTTCACGTACTTGCATTTGGGTATGATTTACAAGCAATCTTCTACTTGAAACCTGAAAACAGCATATTAAAGACATTGGCATATTTTGATATGTTCCTGCATCCCTTAACCATGGATGAGATCAGGCTTTTTTTGGATCAAAGAATTGATAAAAGACAATTTAAAAGCCTATTGGAAGAGATGCTGCACGATGGCCTGGTCTTTCTGCATAATGGATTCTATTCTCTCCGGAATGATCCCTCGTTAATGGAAAGAAGGCTTAAGGGTAATGCCCTTGCTGAAAAATTACTGGTCACTGCTTACCGCAATGCCTGTTTCCTGCATAAATTTCCCTTTGTAAGAGGCGTGGGTATTTCAGGTTCACTTTCCAAGAAATATGCCGATCAGGGAACTGATATTGATTTCTTTATCATTACCGGTTCGAACCATTTATGGATTGCTCGTACTTTGCTGCATCTGTTCAAAAAATTGACTTATCTCGTGGGTAAGCAACACGGGTATTGTATGAATTATTTTATTGATGAATTGGCTTTGCCCATAGCAGAACGAAATGTATTCACCGCAACAGAAGTGGTTACCTTGATACCAGTTTGCGGAGATAAAGCTATGGCTGATTTTTTTGCTGAAAATGATTGGGTACTGGATTTTCTTCCGGAACAGGTTACGGAAAAAGAATGTGTTGTTTCTTCAGTACAAGATCCCTGGTACAAAACTATGTTGGAGAGGGTATTCCAAAACCGGTTGGGCAATTGGCTGGATGATCAATTTATGAAGATCACGGCAATAAGATGGAAACGGAAAGAATACAGACATCAGAAAAATATGAAAGGCGATCCTGTTGGATTAAGGATCAGCAAACACTGCGCAAGACCCAACCCGGAACACCTGCAGAGAAAATTATTAGGCATACTTTCTGCTAAATTTCAGAAAATGGAAGCCGATCATCTCTTGCGTAAGGAGATGATATAATAATCACCTATTGACCGCCAGGGCCAAAAAGCTTTGCATCTGTTTTCCCATCTACAAAGCCAGGTAAATAAACGGGGATATTTTTCTGCAAAACCCTCTATATAGGAGGGAGGTACTATTGTACAAAGCCCTTCTACCGATAAGCATTCGAATTCATTCTGCAGTGTATTGATAATAAAAGAAGGATTATAATACCAACAGGTAAAGTATTCTCCTTCAATATGTGATCTTGCTCCTTTTTTTCCGGCAAACCTTCTGAAAGCCGTTTTCCATTTTCCTTTCAGTAACAATGAGAACTCCCAGAAACAGAACTCAGGAAGTACCACAAGGGTAACTATCCCTTTTTCTTTGAGTAGGGGTGCAAAGGAGGATAATACTTTGTCAAGCCTGTCTGTACAGTTCAATCCTGCAAAATTGGAAAAAATATGATCGTAGGGGCCTTTATCTATCAGCATGTCCAGTTCTGTATAGGAACAGATCTCATGGGTGATTCTTCCAGACTGATTGTTATCAACCACTTTCTGTTCCAGAACCTTTTGCATACCTGCCGCTATATCTGTAGCATGTACCCGGTACCCCTGTTCTGCAAAATAAACAGCATCTTCTCCTGTTCCGGCATTTAGTTCCAGGATCCTTCCTTTGGGTATTGCATATTGCTGAAGATGCGCTCTAACCCTTACTCTTTTATACTGAACGATCCTGTTGGCTGAATATAATTCATCAAACACAACAGATTGTTTACTGAAGGCTTTGGCAGTGCTCATTTCATTTATGGAAGAAGTAGTACTCAAGCCTGCCATGATTTTGCCAGTTGTTCCAGTTTGATCTTATCAATGATAGCTGCCGGCTGGTAATAAAAAAAGGAGATCATTTTTTTTAGGCTATGCCAACCCAAACTGCCCGGATGTTTCAGGAGGTTCTTTGCATGGTGTATGGCCAGGTGGGCCCGGTATGTCTTATGTACATACCGATGCAGCTGTTTATAGAAAGCGGGCTGATAGGTGTTTCGAAACATCAACTGTAATTCATCAGAATCGGTCCAGTTGGATTTAGTTCTCAGGTCATTCTTTACTTTCTCAAAGAAAAGGGTACCTGGTAGCGGATATGAAACAGAAATGCCAATACTGTAGGGTAACAGCGTATTGATCATTTGAATGGTAGACAGAATATCTTTCTTTGTTTCCCCCAGGTAACCAAACTGAATAAAGAAAGAAGGGTGGATCTGATGTTTTTTCAATAAAGCGGTAGCTGTGGCTATCTGCTCAACAGTGATCCCTTTATCCATGGCATCCAGTATTTTTTGAGAACCGCTTTCGGCACCCATCCATACATTTTCACAACCGGCATCTGAAAGGGACTGGATATAATTTTCCTGAATTAAAAGATCAGCCCTTGCCTGTATCTTAAAACGGAAAGGTATTTGGTTATCCTTTACCAGTTGTGCAAATTCCTGCACCCATCCCGGTTTTAATCCAAAAATATCATCGCAAAACCAGATATGGTCAAAGCCCACATGCTCTTTCAGATATTGCAACTCTTTCACTACATTTTGTGGAGAGCGTGAATGGTATCGGTTTCCATAAATGGGTTTGGCACACCAGTTACATTTAAAAGGGCAGCCTCTGGTAGTGGCAATATTCAATGAAAAATAACCACTGCTTTGCAGCCACATGGCTCTGTAAGGTTCAATGTTTACCAGATCCCAGGCGGGCATTGGCAGACTGTCAAGATCCTTCATTACGGTACGTCGGGCTGTTTTTACAATGGCTTCTTCCAACTTATACGCAATGCCCTGTATCTGTTGATAGGACAGATCACCTGAAGAAAGTGCATTTGCCAGTTCAAGTAAACTGCCTTCTGCTTCCCCCAATAAAACAAAATCTGCTCCCTCGTTCAGGTATTGTTCAAAATGATCGGTTGAATCAGAACTGGAAACCACCACCACACAACCTTTCTCTTTTGCTATCTTACACATCCGGAAAGCAGCTTCCCGCATATTAGTA
>CANGOX010000135.1 GCA_947455605.1 Chitinophagaceae bacterium | reverse complement strand
TACTGATACTATAAAAAAAGAAAAGTCCTTTCTGTTTCAGTTTACGGATACTGCTCAATCCTTCCCAGATACCCCATAAGATCTTTTTGGCAAGTATCACGATCTTTAAATGGGCAAACTGGTAGAACCAAACCTTTATGACAGCGAACACAGCTAACAGGATGCCCAGTACAATACCCAGTTTTATCCAGGAAAAATGTCCGGAACTGTTCTCAAATACCTGTTTGAACAACTGTGTACCAAATTCACCCACCACATCGAACTGACTGATGAGTGCGAGTAAGAATATGATCCCGAGGGAGATCACATCAACCGCCCTTTCGGCTACAATGGTGCCGATCAGTTTCTCTGCGGGTACTTTTTCATATTTGGCCAGCAGGGTACATTTCAGTACTTCACCCAAACGAGGTACGGCCAGATTGGCCAGGTAGCCGATCATGACAGCAAAAAAAGTATTTAGAAAGGATGGATCATAGCCCATCGGGTGCATTAATATTCGCCAGCGGAGTGCGCGTAAAATATGGCTAAGCGTAAGGATGAGGAATACCGGCACTAAAAGCCAGTATTTGGCCGTTTCCAGTGAATGTTTGAATTCACCCCATTTTGCGTCGGGAATCTGGTGAAGGCTCCACCACACAATAAAAACACCCAAACCCAGGAAAAAAAGATATTGTAAAACGGAAACGATCTTTTTGTTCATACAACTTTATTCGTTGGCAAGTTAAGCAAGCCATTTAATAAATGAACGAATTACCCCAAATGCCGTTGTAAAGGTTCCATTTGGGGCAGTTTCAAAACTGTGTATAAAAATAAAGTATCCAAATATTCCATAGACACCCCCTATTCTTTTTTGAAAAGGTTTCAGACCCATTGATCCGCCTATGTAATAACAAACTTACTGCGCTGTCAAAGAGTAACAGCCATTTGGGGGGCATGGAAATGCCGGGGTAAGGTTAGACCGTAAAGCCCGTTTGCAAGCCTGAATTACCGGGTTTTAGGGCATATAGGAAGCTTTTTGAGGGCAGTTTTTTAAGGCCTTGGGGAGGGTATAGCTCACTCGGGAGTTGGTTTTCAAGCTAATTTATGTACCTTTGCCAACTGTTTTTTTCCAGCATCGTGCTAAAATTCGCATACTAATGTCAACAAAGAAAAGGATTTTGTTCATTGCAACTGAGATGTCGCCTTACCTCGAGCTTACGGAGTTTGCCGAGGTGATCAACAAGCTGGCCATCAAAAGCAATGATAGTGGACTGGAAGTTAGGTGTATCATGCCCAGATTTGGGGTGATCAATGAAAGAAGGCACCGTTTACATGAAGTGGTAAGATTATCAGGTATCAATGTGTCGGTAGACAATGATGATTATCCCCTGCAGATCAAAGTGGCTTCATTGCCAAATGCCCGTTTACAGGTATATTTTCTTGAAAATGAAGACTTTTTCAAGCGGAAACAGGTATTTCATGATGAAGAGGAGACCTGGTTTGATGATAATATCCTCAGAACCGTATTCTTTTGTAAAGGCGCCCTGGAGACCGTTAAGAAATTCGGATGGCCTCCCGATATTATTCATTGCAGCGGCTGGATGACAGGCCTGATACCTGCTTATATAAAAACAGCGTATAAGAAAGAACCGGTTTTTGGGAACAGTAAAGTGGTCTTTACCATTGGCCAGAATACATTCAAGGAAAAACTGGGGGCCGATTTTGTGCAGAAAGCCATCATCAATGCCAATATCAAAGAAAAAGACCTCGAAGCATTTAAAGAGGGTAATAATACTGCCATGTTCAGGGGTGGGGCTACTTTTGCAGACGCCATCACTTTCGGGGCAGATAAAATAGAGAAAAAACTGATTGAGGAATTCGCCAAAGTAAAGGGAAAAAAAGTAGTACCCTTTAAAGGATGGGATTCTGATTTAACAGAGTATTTAGAATTGTACAACGACCTTGCGGGCAAGTAATCACCAACACATGCATTCATTTTTTACGCTGCGTAGAATAATCCTTTCCTGTATTGTTTTGATCGCTTTTTTTTCGGGATGTACGCGTATCTCGTCAACCGACGTGGGCTCAGGACTGATTCCTGCGATTGATGGGGTAAACACCATGGACACCCTGCTGGATGTGATCACCGATACTTTTGAAGATACGGACAGTGTTCGTGTATACAGAGGCGATAACCACGTACTTGGGGCCATCACCAATGATCCTATATTCGGTAAATCGAGGGCCATCATGTATTTTGAGCTGAAACCTAATGTATTTCCCTATTATATTCCCGGAAATAAGGACAGTATTGTAGTGGATTCTGCAGTATTGATACTCAGTTATCGAGGTATGTATGGCGATTCTACCAAGCCTTTACAGGTAAATGTTTTTGAGATCAATAAGAATACACCGCTTGACCCGTTGATAAACTACCCTTCTAACTATCCTTCAGCTGTGCCGGTAAGCATCGGTTCATCACTGGGAGATCCGGTTACTGTGGATATCAGGCGTTTGGGCGATTCGGTGAATAACCGTTATGAGAATGCTGCGGGACAGCTTCGCATTCGTTTACGCAGCGATGTTGCCAAAAGGTTCCTTAAAGATTATGATTCAACCAATGCTTACCTGTCTGATTCGATCTTCCGAACCTATTTCGCAGGTTTTGCCCTTACTACCAATAACAGTTCACCTGCCAATGCCTTGCTGAAATTCAACTTGTCTGATACCAACTCGAAATTTGCCCTGTATTACAGCTCCAGTTCTTCCGGTGCCACACAGCGTGATACTTCGGTAGCTTATTTCAGATACATTATAGGATCGTCCAGTGATTTCAATGTGGTTACGAGAGACAGATCCGGTTCAGATATCGCCAAGCATCTGACCACTACTTCTAAACCGGATTCGCTGGTATATGTTCAAACTATGCCGGGAACTTATGTAAGGGTGAGAATTCCAGGATTGCAGGGATTAAGTAACCGTATCATTCACCGTGCCGAACTGATTGCAGAACAGGTGCCGGATGATGCCAATCTTACCACCATCGAAACCCAGATGCTTCCGCCACGATATTTATTGTTAAGCCGTTTTGATACCTCTATCAAGCAGAAAAGGAATATCCCCAACGATTTCGTGATCACCTCATCAGGCCCCAATACTTCTCAGTTTGGGGGTGCTGTTATATCAAAGGCCGCAGCTCCTTACGACAGGATCTGGGCTTATAACTTCGATGTGAGCCGTTATGTACAGGGCATAGTAACCAGAAAAGATACTTCTTACACATTGCGGTTATCTGCACCCAGCAATGATTCCCTGCAATATGCAGCCGCATATCCTGCAAGCCAGAGTGTTTCAACCGGCTATTACCTGAGTCCTACAAATGCCAACGATGTTGGTGATGGCAGGATCCGGTTAGGCGGTGGTACCCATTCACGTTTCAGAATGCGGTTACGCCTGATTTATTCACGTTTGTAACAGGGGTTGATTTGAATGCCTGATTACGCTATATTTGCATCCATTAAATTTAAAATTATATGCCTTATTTGTTTACTTCCGAAAGCGTGTCTGAAGGACATCCGGACAAAGTAGCTGATCAGATATCTGATGCCCTGATCGACAATTTTCTTGCATTTGATGCTCAGTCAAAAGTAGCCTGTGAAACACTGGTAACTACGGGTCAGGTGGTTTTAGCCGGAGAAGTAAAATCCAAAGCATACTTAGATGTACAGGAAATTGCACGTGGTGTGATCCGTAAGATCGGTTATACCAAGAGTGAATATATGTTTGAAGCCAACAGCTGTGGTATCTTCTCTGCTATTCATGAGCAGTCTGCCGATATTAACCAGGGAGTTGACAGAAAAAAGAAAGAAGAACAGGGTGCCGGCGACCAGGGTATGATGTTTGGTTATGCCTCTAATGAAACAGATGATTATATGCCATTGGCATTGGATCTGGCTCATAAGATCCTGATCGAACTCGCTGCTTTACGCAGAGAGAACAAACAGATCAAATACCTCCGTCCTGATGCAAAAAGCCAGGTTACTTTGGAGTATGATGATAATAACCGCCCGGTTCGTATTGATGCCATCGTGGTATCTACACAACACGACGATTTTGATTCAGAAGCCAAAATGCTGGCCAAGATCAAAGAAGATATCGTAAACATTCTGATCCCACGTGTGAAAGCCAAGTATAAAAAATACGGTAAGCTGTTCAACGATAAGATCAAATACCATATTAACCCAACCGGTAAATTCGTTATCGGAGGTCCACACGGTGATACCGGTTTAACTGGCCGTAAGATCATCGTAGATACCTATGGCGGTAAAGGTGCACACGGTGGTGGAGCATTCAGCGGAAAAGATCCAAGTAAAGTTGACCGTTCTGCAGCATATGCAACCCGTCATATTGCCAAGAACCTGGTTGCTGCCGGTGTAGCAGATGAAGTTCTGGTACAGGTTTCTTATGCGATCGGTGTGGCGCAACCTACTTCTATCAATGTGAATACATATGGTACCGCTAAAGTAAAACTCACAGACGGCCAGATCGGTAAGATCGTTGAGAGTGTATTTGATATGCGCCCTTACTTTATCGAGCAGCGCCTGAAACTCAGAACCCCTATGTACAGCGAAACCGCTGCATATGGTCACATGGGCCGCAAGAATGAAGTGGTAACCAAAGAATTCACCATGCCTAACGGTAAAGTGAAAAAAATGAAAGTGGAACTCTTTACCTGGGAGAAACTGGATTACATCGCAAAAGTGAAAAAAGCCTTCGGTCTCAAATAACCGGGCTTTGAAAGAAATAACAGCAACCTCTGCTCTTTTGGGCAGAGGTTGTTTATTTTTAGGGTACGATTGTTGACCAAATTCCTGCACATGAAAAAGAAACTCTCTGTATCGGCCATTGCTGTTTTACTCATGATCATCCTGATGCGCGTTCAGGGAAGCAGCCTAAAGTCTGGCACCAGCCCACGGGCTATTGTTGACCTTGAATTTGCCGATACACCGCAAAGATTGCAGGAATTGATGCTGCATTGGGATCTTTCCGTGGTAAAAATGAATATCTGGCTCGATTTCCTGTTCATTGTAACATATGTGCTGTTTCTTTCCATAGCCGCCGAATTTTCTGCACTCAAATGGGGAGATGGTCTGGGACAGAAGATCGGTTTCTGGCTGGCCAGGATCGCTTATGTGGCCGGTGTGCTGGATATTGCAGAGAACCTTTTGATGCTGCAGAGTGTGGTGGGTAATTATACCGCATCTTCTTTACAACTGACATTCTATTGTGCAGCGGTTAAATTTATATTGGCAGCACTCGTATTGATATACATATTGATCTCACTACCCGTTTCTCTCCGTAAAAACAAGGATTGATGATGCTAGAGAATCCATGGAAAATTGAAGCCAGCAAAAAGATCTATGAAAACCCATGGATAAGTCTAACCGAATTTGATGTGATCAACCCCGGTGGAGGAAAAGGGATTTATGGGAAAGTGCATTTTAAGAACCTTGCAGTTGGAGTAATCGTTTTGGATGAATATGGGAATACCTTTCTGGTAGGACAATACCGTTTTACAACCGATCAGTATAGTTGGGAGATCCCGGAGGGTGGTTGCCCCGAAGGAACTGATCCGCTGGAAAGTGCCCAACGTGAGTTGAAAGAAGAAACAGGTCTTGTAGCTGCAGATTGGCAACCCCTTCTGCAAATGCATTTATCCAATTCGGTCAGCGACGAATTGGCGATGGTCTATCTCGCAACAGGTTTGTTACAGGAAACTGCCGCTCCGGAAGAAACGGAACAATTGCAGGTAAAAAAGATTCCGTTCGAAGAAGCTTTTCAAATGGTAGAAAAGGGAATGATCACCGATTCAATGAGCGTTGCCGCTATTTTAAAAATAAAACTGCTTTTGGCAGAAGGAAAATTGAAGTAATACATTTGCACATGGCCCTGAAACAAAGTTCACTTATTATAGGCCGCCAGCCACTGGTGGAAGCATTACAATCCGGTAAATCGATCGATAAGATCCTGCTACAGAAAAATACGGTGGGTGATGTGATCAATACCATACGCCAGCTGGCACGCGAAAAAAATATTCCGATACAGGTGGTGCCGGTTGAGAAACTGAATGGTATGACCAAAGCCAATCACCAGGGACTGATCGCTTTTGTAGCACGTGTAGCTTATATGGATCTGCAACAGGTAATTGACCATGTGGTATCCAATGGTGAGTTACCCCTGTTTTTAATGTTGGATGGGGTTACCGATGTTCGCAATATCGGTGCCATTGCCAGAAGTGCCGTGTGTTGCGGTGCACATGCCATCATCATTCCAGATAAAGGCGTTGGGGCTTTGAATGAAGAAGCCATGAAAAGCAGTGCGGGTGCACTGGAGATGATCCATATTTGCCGCGTAGGCAGTTTATTGAAAGCAGTAGATACTTTACACCTGAACGGTATCAAAGTATTCACCAGTGAAATGCGTGCAACAGAAAATGTGTTCGATCTGCCTTTTGAAGATCCCTGCTGTATCATTATGGGTGATGAAGGAAAAGGCGTACAACCCTATCTCGCCAAAGCCGCTGATCATTTCTTTAAGATCCCCATGGCCGGTGAATTTGATTCGTTCAACGTGTCCGTTGCATCGGGTATCATTTTATACGAAGCGATGAAGCATAGAATGCCGGAATAGTTTATTGGTTTACTGGTTTATTCGTTTATAGATAATGGATAATACAACATCACTCACAACTCACAACTCACAACTCACGCTTGTAGAGTGCCCGCGCGATGCCATGCAGGGATGGCCTCATTTTATCCCAACCCAACAAAAGATCCAATACCTGAATGCATTATTGAAAGTTGGGTTTACTACATTGGATTTTGGCAGTTTTGTTTCACCCAAAGCCATTCCGCAAATGGCCGATACCAAAGAAGTTTTAGCCAAACTGGATTTGACAGAGACAAAGTTATTAGCCATCGTGGCCAATACACGTGGTGCAGAAGAGGCGGTTATGTTTGATGCGGTTTCTTATCTCGGGTTTCCTTTTTCTATCTCTCCAACCTTTCAGATACGTAACACCAACAGCAGTATGGAAGAAAGTGTGCAAAGGGTAGAAGCTATACAGGAATTATGCATCAAGAATAATAAACAACTGGTACTCTACCTGAGCATGGGTTTTGGTAATCCTTATGGTGATGCTTATAATGCAGAGATCTTATTGCATTGGGCGGACGAGATGGCCAGAAAAGAAATTAAAATTTTATCACTGGCCGATACAGTTGGATTGGCCACTACCGAACAGGTAAGTTTTGCCCTCGAAACATTGATCCCACAATATCCGGAGGTAAGTATCGGGGTTCACTTACATTCTACCCCCGTCGCTTGGAAAACTAAGCTGGATGCGGCTTTGCGGGCAGGTTGTACAAGATTGGATGGTGCCCTCAAAGGCATCGGCGGCTGCCCCATGGCACAGGATGAACTGGTGGGTAATATGGATTCAGCCTTAATGATTCCCTATCTGCGGGAGAAAGGATTTTTGAAAGAACTGAATGAAGATGCTTTGCAGGAAAGCCTGCGTATAGCCAACGAAATATTTGTGTAGGATGCAGCTCCAATTCACCAAACATACCGGCAAACAGAATGTGATCAAATATATCCGCGATAACGGAACATCCACATGGATGTATTGCGATGATTTCTTTATCCGTCACGACCTCAGCCATTATGCACTCGAAAAGATATTGGGCTATACCACTGCTTTCAACGGCATGTTAAATGCGGGCATGGATATTCATGATTTTGAGGATAAAGAAAAGCGGGCAAACTTGAACGTAACCGCTGAAGCCTGGTATGCAGAGAACCTGGCTAATTTATTTTTAATTGAAATAGCACAAGGGCACTTTGACGATTTTAACCAGGTACAACAGGCTGCTTTTGTATCTTTTCATCAGCAGTATCCACCAGTGGTTTTGCCGGAAGATAAAATCAAAGCCGTTCGCGATCATCTGGCTGAACTACTCGAAAAATGGAGGGCCTTGCCATCGGGTGAAACTTTAGCATTAACTTTCCCATTATGAAATTCCACTACGAATTCGATATAAAGCGGTCTCAAACACCTATTCAGCATACACATCAATTGTTGCTGGTAGGTTCCTGCTTTACAGAGAACATAGGAGAGAAGCTACGCAAACACAAATTCTCTACTCTCGAAAATCCGAATGGTATTTTATTTAACCCCATCAGTGTGGCAGAAGCCATGAATGCCTATATAGAGAACAGGCAGGTGCATGTATCCGATATTTTTCAACACAATGAAACCTGGCATAGCTGGAAGCACCATAGCCGCTATTCAGGGATCAGCGCAGAAGATTGTGTGAATAAAATCAACACATCCACCACAAAGGCAAATCAGTACCTGAAACATGCTGATCATCTCCTGATCACTTTAGGTTCTGCCTGGGTATATACCTTAACAGATAAAGCTGCCAACGCAAAACAAGGCGATGTAGCCGCCAATAACCACAAAGCCCCCGCTGATTGGTTTGTCAAAAGATTAATGACAGCCCAGGAAACCACAGAAGTACTGGATCATATGCTGAGCCGGTTGTTCCTGTTCAATTCCGGGTTACAGATCATTTTCACTATCAGTCCTGTAAGACATTTACGCGAAGGGGTGATCGAGAATAACCGGAGTAAAGCCGTTTTAATTCAGGCCGTTCATCAACTCGTAGAAAAATATGAAGCACTTTATTATTTTCCTGCCTATGAAATTGTGATCGATGATCTCCGCGATTACCGTTTTTATGCAGAAGATCTGGTACACCCTAATTACCAGGCCACACAATATGTTTGGGAGAAATTCACG
>CANGOX010000134.1 GCA_947455605.1 Chitinophagaceae bacterium | reverse complement strand
CTAATCAGATTAGTAGAATCCGTCATATCTCCATAATACAATTTCAATCTTGCATGCGTATCCTGTGATTCCTGGTAAAGGTGATCTATTCTTTCTGTATTAATCAGGGAAGATCTTCTTTTGATGCCGTAAACCGAGTATCCTTTTTCGAGTAAAAGGTCTGCTAAATAAGCTCCATCCTGCCCTGTGATTCCTGTTATCAATGCTTTTTTCATATTCAACCGTATATATTTTATTTTCTGAAGGATTAATGCATTATGCTTTAAAAATTAAGGTCACGATTATTTGAAATTCATTGTAGCTCGCGGTACCGGCTTACCAGGGAGACCCGTTACTGTTACCTGGCTGATCTGTAAACGCTTCGATTGAGACCAAAGCCATATCCGCCTAAGGCGGACACAGTGACTGATTAGAAATCATTCATCAATCACTCAATAATCACAAGCTTATTTCCCTGATACATAGTATTTCGAAATTTTTTAATAGGAGAACACCTTAAGGATTATGCCATAAAAATACGGAGCGATCATTCCTGTATCATCTCTGAACACTTTTTAATCAAGACCTAACAGCCAATAAGAGGCTATCTGATTTATAAAAGAGATCTTATTGAGAAAATGATTCTCCGGCAGATTTGTTTAAAAAATTGGGGTATTGGACCAATTCCTTTCCTGCACGTGACCACATCAGGTCTTTTAATAAGTTAAGATGCCCTATATGATGTGTATCCGTACCGGCCCATTCATACAAACCACGATCCAGTAATTTACGGGCTGTTTGCGTGGTAACTTTTCCATATTGGTTGGTAAGGCTTAACAAATTGAGTTGTAACTGGCACCCTTTGGCAACCAGCGATTCAATATAAGCGATATCACCGCTCAGATACATATAACGTTCCGGGTGCGCCAATACCGGCTGATAGTTGGCTAACTGCAATTCGAAAATCTCTTGCTCAAGATTGGGAGACAGGGCCAAATAGCTCATCTCTATCAAAACATGATTTGTATAAAAAGGTAAAAGCTGGTTCTTTATGCGTAAATCAGAAAAGGTATCATCCAGAAAATATTCAGAAGCATAGCCAGTCAATGCTGTATGGATCTTTGTACCCGCTATATGCTCTTTCAGCTGGTGATAAGCCTGCTCAATAGCGCTTTTTGTGTTGGGGTACAAGGAAGACATAGTATGCGGAGTTGCCACAATCCGTTTAAATCCGAGTGAGAACAAGCCTTGCAGTAATTCAACACTTTCCACATTCGATTTTGCCCCATCATCTAACCCATTCAAAACATGATTGTGCATGTCAAATTCCAGGAAGGAAAAATGAGGAATGTAATTTGTCTTTGATTTATTTAAAAAAAACATACTAATTCGTATTTTTTTGTAACCGCATCAGTCTTGTTTTATATTTCAAACTATTCATAAATGAATCTTTTTCATGAGATGGAGGTATGTGTACCATCCACTTAATAATGATCTGGTGCACAATAAACTGGTAAATTTTTCGCATGGGTTTTAACCAAAGTGTATACCATTTAGGTTTAAGTCCATTTATTTTCCAAGCTTCATAATCCTCTGAATGCACTACTAATCTTCTCAAAATATTCTTATTAGAAGCACCACCGGTTCGCATATAGACCATTATTTCAGGAATTACAGAAACCCTGATTTTGTACTTAAGAAGAAACCGCAACAGTATTTCATAATCTGCCGCATACTTTAAGCTGAGATTAAAACATCCAAACTTTTCGTATACATCCTTTTTAACATAAAAAGTTGGATGCGGGGGCATCCATCCACGATAAAACAGACGCTCATTATACCCACCCCCTACCCATACGCGATGAATATTGTCAGGGGATTTATTCTTCACATACACCAAATTCCCATAAATAGCGTCACAATTGTCTGAGTTGAACTTTGCAACAATCTTTTCTATGATATCATTATTTGCCAAATAGTCATCAGAATTTAAAATACCGATGATATCACCTTCAGCCATTTTTATTCCTTTACATAAGCCATCATAGATTCCTTTATCCGGTTCAGATACAATTTTAGCAATATGCGCATATTGGTCAAGTATCTGGAGCGTATCATCTTTACTAACATTGTCAACAATAATATGTTCAATGTTTTGATACGTTTGTCGTGATACACTCTCTAAATTCCACAACAAAGTTTTAGCACTATTAAATGTGCAGGTAATAATCGTTACTTTAACAGGTGGAAGGACATTTGTAATCGAATACATGCTGATTATTTTCTTTCTAATATATAATTCTCTAAAACAAGCATATCCATTTGTGTTCGGAGAAAACAATTGATTGCCTGCCGGGGTGTATTTACGATGGGCTCATTTTCGTTGAAGGAAGTATTCAACAATAACGGTATGCCGGTTTTGGTGCGAAACCTGTCAATCAGATCATAATACCTTTCAGAAGTATCTCTGGCAACTGTTTGTAATCTGCCACTGCCATCTGCATGGGTAACTGCCGGAATTAACTCACGCTTATCTTCACGAATAGGAAATACTTTTTCCATAAAAGGAACCGGTTCATCTTTCTCAAAAAATTCGTTTACATACTCTTTCAGAATAGAAGGAGCAAAGGGCCTGAAACTTTCACGTCGCTTAATCTTTTCATTCAGGATTTCTTTGGCATCATTTCTTCTCGGGTCCATTAATATAGACCTCCCACCAAGCGCCCGAGGACCAAATTCTGCCTTACCGTTGAACCAGCCAACAACCTTACCCTCTATCAATGCATCGGTAACCATTTCATACAATTCATAATTCTCCAGATAGCGTGCATGCAGACCTACAGATTGCAATAGCTCACCAATTTCTTGATTACTATACGATGGACCTGTATAAGCAGAATAGATAGCAGGTTGTCGTTCTAATTTTAATTGCTGGTGCTGCACATATAAAGCAGCTCCCATTGATATACCGGCATCATGCCCGGCAGATGGTATATACACTTCTTTAAAAGGGGTTTGCTGTGTGATCTTGCCATTGGCTACACTGTTCTGTGCTATGCCTCCGGCAATACAAACCCGATCAACACCGGTGATCTGGTGCAGGTTTTTCAGGATATGAAAAATGGTTTCCTCTGTCATTTTTTGAACAGAAGCGGCGAGATCTTTGTGGTATTGTGTAAGCGGGGATTCCTTTGTTCGCATTTTCCCGAATGCCTTCTCCATTTTTTCGTTAAAAAGTAGCGATACTTGGGGCAAATGATCCTCAGAATATCCAACAAACCCTTTGGAAGGAGAACGGAAATAAGAGAGATTTAATGAAAACAATCCATTCTTTTCCAGTTTTACAACCTTCCTGAGTTGTGAAACATATTTAGGTGTTCCATAGGGCGCCAGGCCCATCACCTTATATTCATCACCATAATATGGGAAACCCAATAATTGGGTAAAGGCAGTATAAAAAATACCTAATGAATGAGGAAAATCCAGAGAATCAATTACATGAATCCGGTTGCCAACTCCATAACCAATCATAGTTGTACTAAAATCTCCGGAACCATCAATACTCAGGATCGCTGATTTTTCAAAAGGCGAGGCAAAAAAAGCACTGGCCATATGGCTCCGGTGATGCTCAACCTGTGCAATCTTATTATTCAAAACTTCCATATCAAGTCCGCTGAATAAAACAAGTTCATTTTCAATTGAAGAAACTTTTTTTTGATTTAAAAAGCGGTCTTTCACAAACTGGAAGCTGGAAAAGGGATACTTACTTAGAAAGAGTAACTTATTCCAGATTTTTGCACGGGGATCCCTACCAATCGCAATTTTATCTACCTGCTCCAGCGTTATACCCGCTTCTGACAAACAAAACTGAATAGACTGAGCCGGAAAACCTGCCCAGTGTTTCATTCGCGTAAACCGCTCTTCTTCAACAGCAGCTATCATTTTACCATCTACAAACAAAGCAGCAGAACTATCTGCATGATGTGCATTTAAACCAAGAATAATCACTGTCTGATTTTAAAAATGAAAAATAATGAAAATTGTATACCAACTAAAACCGAAATGACACAGGAAGTTATTTAAAGAAAATATCTAATCGTTAAGGAAAAAGAGATTGTGATATGCCTCACGGATATTCTGCATATCAATCTTTTGTTTTGCATAGATGTTTGAACTAACAGACCATTTACAAAGTGTGTCATCATCCATGGTAGCGAAAAATTCAATCGCCTCTGTAATATCACCGGTATCCTTCACCTCCACATTAATACCGGCATGCTGCCTTAGCAAATCATTCCAGGGTGTCTGAAAACTGGTGATCACCGGGCGCCCTACCGAGAAAGCTTCAAAAAGAGAATGGCCAAAATTTTCACTGCGGCTGGGTTGTATATACACATGTGCGTTTGTTAACACAGCCGCTACCGCGTCTGGATGTATATCTCCATGATAGTTTACCTGAATATGCGATGGCATCTTATCAATTACCACCTCGCATTGTTTCCAATAGGTATCATGATGAATAGGCCCGTAGATATCATATTGTAAGGGGTACTTACAATATAACAGAGACTCCAATACCAAAGCGTAATTCTTTACCGGGTTTATCAGGGCAACTGTAACCAATTGCAATACCTTATTTTTTCGAAAGGGCATTGGCTGATAATCCATTTCCCTGGGAAGATTAGGTACAATACTCACCCTTACCCCATTACCAAAGAATGAACGGATATTATCTGCCTCCACTTCACTGGCGGCATGAAAGAGACAGGAACGGTGAAAACCTAATAATTTCCAGAAGAAGAGGTATATTTTTTTTTGAAAATATTTTTGAGAGATAGAGCCCGGATCTAACATTCCCCGGGGTGAGATCACTTTCCTGCCTTTACCAAATAGGAGAGGTATCAGGTTAAATCGTAAAGAATAGATCCCGTTTATGAACCATACTTTAGCAGGCTGTTTGCGGATAAAAAGAATCCATCGGTACCATGTAATTTTGCTGCTATACCAAACAAAAGATTTATCCAAAAAAGGGACCCAGGAGTTAGCCGGTACCGCTATCTCACTGCCATCATGATCTTCATGCGCACACAATACCTTACCTTCCTGCTCACGGGAAAGATGTTTGGCCAACTGCTGTAAAGACTGTGAAGGACCTCCAGCTTTATAAGCAGGGGAAAACCAGTTGTAAGTGATGTAAAGCAAAATAATGAAAATGATAATTGAACCTAATACTGTCAAACGGTTGCTAATAATTTCTGAAGTGCAATTCGTTGAAGAAAAAAATAACCTGTATAAAACTGTAATTGATAGTTTGTTGAAATCCTGCTTAAGAAGATACATGGTTTGCTTACCATCGCAAATGCCGGCAAACAGATACAAAGAAACGGCACAGGCATCGCGTTAGCTGTATACGTAAATTTTGATGTACGAAATCATACGTCACTTTTCTTGATAAAATTTTTTTTTTCAATATTAAATATTTGGTCTAAAGCAATCCGTTTACGCACTAAAAATCCAGAATAATATTTCATCACCAGTGAAAAAAGAAGTATAGATTTTACTATATGACCCAAAATAGTTTGCACTTCACAATCAGGCCGAACTGCATAGTTGAGTATGGGGAAAATAAACAAAAAGAAAAACGGAGAGATTCTTGTCCAGCCATACACAATTTTAAATACCAGGGAAAATACCAGTCCAAAAAAATAAGAAAAAATAACCAGCCCAAAAAAGCCGTAAGCTATATACCCATCTGCAAATATTCCAAGACCCATTGAAGTATTATTTCCAATATGATGACCCGAAAACCGGTTAAACAATTCCTTATCACCTGCCGTCAATTTATCTGGTGCAAGCACCCTGGGTAAAAAAGCTGCCTCTGCATATTTTTTTATATTTGATAACCCTTGAAAATCCTGAGTACGATCCATATTGTCGATTGTACTGGCTAATATCCATGCCTGATTAACACGGGTTACGGCACCTATAAAACTCGCAGTGTTAAAGAACCCAGTTTCTTCCTCACTCGTTTCCAGACTCGCTTCTGCAGCAGTTTCTGCAGATTCAGCAAATACACCAATACCCGACCTGCCTTCACTGATAGCTGCTCTGTAGCCACTTTTGGTATTTTGCAGCAAGAAGAAAAAGATTATACCAGCAGCAAAAATCCCAATTTTCAACAAAAATGAAGGCTTCTTAATGTATAAATAAAAGATTGTAAAGAAAATAACCCACATCAGAAAATCATGAAACATTCCGGTCGTCAATGAAATGAGGAACTCGTAAAATAACAGTCCCAGGATATGTTTTGAATATTTTTTGGCATCCAGTGCATATAACCCAAACCCACCTACAAATCTTAATAAGGATAGTAAATAAAGAAAAAAGGCAATCTCCGAAGGAAAAAAACGAGATACCAGATTCAAAATCATACCTGCATATATCCAATTTTTAAGGATAGATTCATTCAAAGTAGCTTCTATTCGCAATAGATTGATATTGGGGCGGAAAATAGGAGGAGGTGGGGTTTGCAAAGTGTATAAACCAATATACATACTAATGATGGCTGCAATAGCATATGGAAAATATATATCCGCTGTCAGTTTCATAGGATATACCAGCAATTGCTCCGGAACAGAGTATAAAATTGCGGGAGATAGTAAAAAATTAATCGCATACATCATCAGAAAAAATTCCCTGAATGCAACACGGTTTTTTAATCCATTAAAAAAATTAATTACAAAAAAAATCCCAAAAATAGATGCTAATATTACCCAAATAATCATGATAAGCAGTATTCTTTATGATTTAACCTATTTTCAATTACTTCACAAACCTTTTCATAGCTGTAATTTCTGATCTTATCAAAGCTGTTCCGTCCCATTGCTTTAGATAAGGCTTTATTGGAAATGCATGTTTCCAGAATATCCAGCAATTCTTCCTCAGAATCATTGTTAAATACCCATCCGCAATCATCTGAAACCAGATCTCTGGATGCTCCGCATTTATCACTCGCAATAACAGGCCTGCTACACGCCATGGCTTCATTTAATGAAAGTCCCCAGGTTTCGCCCGGGCCTCGAGAGGGCAAAATGAACACATCCGCTAAACGATAAACCACCGGCATTTTGCTTTGGTTTTGAAAATCGAGGAAAAAAATACGCGAATCGCTGGAAGAGCTTTGTTTTAAATCTTGCTCCAAAGGACCATTTCCCACAAACAAGAGCCTCGCATTTTTATTATTAATTTTTTTGAAAGCACTAATCAATTTATCAGGTGCTTTTTTATTTTCAAATTTACCCGCAAAAAGAAAAACAAAATGCTCAGGTGTTAAGCCTAAGGTAGTTCTCCATTCAAAAGCTTTTTCTTCGTATGTATTTTCCTGTGATGAAAACCGTTTATTATCAATACAATGAGGTGCATACACCAGCTCATTATCTTGTAATCCATTTTTTTTGAAATAATCTTTATTAGATTGGCCGAAATAAAAAGCAAGGTCAATATTTTTATATAACAATCTGAGAAGTAATTTTCGTATTAACTTTTTTACTGAAAATCCATTAGCTTCATCCAGCAAGGTAGAATCACCGCGAAACCATATAGGTATTTTATTATACAGTCGAAATATAAGTTCTAAGTGGCTCCTGAACTTCCATCCATATACCCAAACAGCATCAGGCCCATAGTCAAGCACTTTTTTAACCAGGGAAGGATTTTGAATACCCCAAAAACGATCTGAACCGGGCTTAGTAGAAGTATTCATAACAAATTCATAAGGGTAGCCATCGAGTAAAGGGATATCCCAAGACCTCGATGTAAGAAAACCAGGATCATACACTACTCCATTTGCTGTTTGACTCCAGGTATAGAAAACTTTTATCTCTACAAAGCCTCTTTGGGCAAGTAATTTGAAAAGGGGTGCATTATATTGTATCGGATGGGTTGAAATAATAGCAATTTTATTTTTACGTAACTCAACCATAGCATTATAAATTATTAATTAAACCTGATTTTAAGCTTTAAAAATGATCGCTCAAATAAAAAATAACTAAGAGATGCTACCAGGAAAGAAGCAGAAAATGAAATCAAAAATCTTATACTCAAATAATTTACAGGAAAATAATGCTCAATAATTTCATAACAAATTGGATGAAACACGTATAAACCATAACTAATCTTTCCCGTAAAGCGAAAAAAATCTGATTGTAATATTTTTTTTATGCTGTTTTCTTTTTCGGCATTAATAACATAACCAATAACCCCATACGCAGCAAATGCCATAAGAATAAATTTTGAAAGTTGTATAAACATATTGGCAGATCCGGAAAATCGTAACCACAGGAAAAGAATAGGTAAAGTGATACAGATAAAGAGGATTAAAAATGAATACTTAGTTCGGCTATTCCATTTTTTCTTTGCCTCCTGAATGGCTAACAAAGCACCTATCGATAATTCATCTATTCGTGAAAAAGTAAAATAAAACACCTCCTTATGTATAGCTAATAACCAAAAACGTACTACAAAAGCCAGGAACAAGGTGAAAATGATTATTAGAAATATTTTACGTTTAGAAAGATAGTAGACCAAAAAGGGCCAGAAAAGATAATAATGTTCTTCAACAGCCAAAGACCAAAAGTGTAACGGTCCATTGGTTATCCATTGAAATGTTATGGCAATATCCTGCAAATAAAACCAATAGTAAATACTCCCTTCGTGGTTAATTTTAATAAAAAAAGGAATTAGCGCATAGTAAATAACCAAAAACAGATAATAAAGTGGAAAGATTCTCAAAGACCGACGAATATAAAAATTCCTAAAATAGTGTTTTTCATGTTTGGTATGCAACAAAATTCTAGTAATCAAAAACCCGG
>CANGOX010000133.1 GCA_947455605.1 Chitinophagaceae bacterium | reverse complement strand
CGGCAATATCAGTAATACTAACCATGATCTGAATATCCGGTTTGATGCGATGCAGAAAATGAAGTTTCCCGTTTATCCTTCTTGGAAAAAAGATCAGGTTCTTATCCCATACAAACACATTTTGACCGGGTAACTCTATGATATGTTCATGCTGGTTATAGCGAAGGTATTTGTCATTTACCGGCCCATCCGTTTCAACAAGTTTACTGAATTCGGTATAGGTGAATTTAGGAACAATGATCCCTTTTTTTTCAAAATGTTTCAGATCTTTCGAGATCGCCAAAGCCCCTAATGCATTTACTCCGTCATATGCGGTATAGGTAAGATAATATTCCTCATCGATCTTCACCATTCTGGGATCTTCGGTTCCTCTGCTTTCATAATCAAATTCAGGGTATAGAATGGGTTTCTCACTTCTTTCTGTAACTGTTAAAGGACCAGTTAATCTGCAATACCCGATGCTTGAAAAATTTCCGGTACTTACAGCTCTGTAAAAAAGATGTACATCTCCGCCGATCTTGATGGCTGAAGGATTTAAGACTCCCTCATTCTCAAAATCAAGATCGGTTTTTGCGAGCAATACCCCTAGTTTTTTTACCTCTATCATGATAGTCAATTGTGCTTAGATTCAGCTATAAATTCAATGGATGGGATAGTCAGTTCGATAGGAATGAAAGGATGACCAAATAACATCATTGATCATCCTTTCAATAAAAAGATTGTTTTATTTCCTGATCTCAAGCCTTACACCGTCTGGGCGACCCATATGGCGTCTTTGATAGCCGTCTGAGTGACGGTTGTTTTGTCTGTAATAACGAGATTCCATGCAACCACCCAGTGCAAACGCTATTAATAATAAGATGATCAGAGTTGAAACAGCATTTTCTTTCATGTTGAAATATTTAATTGTCATAAGAAAACTTGATTGTTCATTCGCCATGATCTTCATCCAAACTGTTCATTTCATCACCGCCAAGGCTATAGTGATTGTTCTCTTCATCTTCACTTCCATTATTTTCATCCTCGTCATCATCTTCACTGCCAGGTACATCAAGGTCACTGCCTGATACGTCATCCTTAAAATCCTTTTCATTGTTCTTCCCGGGCTCATTAGGATATTTCAGACGGGTAATATCCTCCGGGTTTATATTGGGCTCTTCTTTAGATTGATTGTAAATATCTTCGCTTACTGGGTAGAGCGGGTAGCCTACAGGATTTGTTCCAATGTCTTTGCTAAACTGTAAAGCGGGCATATTCAGGTTTACGATCTCATTTGCATTCATACAATTGGTTTGAATAACAAAGGTCTAGTCCTTTATGTACTTGTTTGTTACATAAACATGCCATTTTGTTACATGAATCCCAGTTCTTTTATCAGGTTATTTTGTGTTTTTTCGGTCCATTACCACGAGAACAATACCACCAACCAGCAGCACAGCACCAATAACCGGTGACCATTGTACGGGGTGGTTCTTTTCTGCATTGATCTGAATCGGTCCCAGGTCTACTACTTTTTCGGTAGTCACATAATTGAATCCGGTATAGATCACCATTATGAGGCCGATAATGGCCAGCATAAATCCTAAGGTTTTCATGGGCTTGAGTATTTCTGATTGTTAAAGATTACCGGGATCGGTATTTTTTTTGATTTTTTTATTTGTTTTTTTTGGCTCTTCCTGTTTCTTCAAGTCATCCTGCTTTTTTTGTTCTTCCTGTTTTTTAGCTTCAGCGCGTTTCTTTTTATTGAAAAAACCTTTCAGTAGAAAATTGCTTTTGGCAGCTTCCATATTATCGCTTAACCCTTTAGAGCCCGTTTTAAGGTTGGTCATGGTTGCATCCAGTGTTTTGCCGAATTGCTCATCATTCATCAGTTTGGATAAAGCGCCTTTGCCGTTATTCAGTTTATAAGTAAATTCTGCCAGCTGATCTGTTATGATGTCGATATTGTCTACACTATTCTTAACACTGATCATAATATCATCCATCTCAATCGGATCTTTCGCATTGATCATGGCATTGTCTTTTACTGCAGGATTTGTTCCCGTACCCGGGGAAACAGTTACTACTTTATCACCCATCAGCCCATCCGAACTGATATTTGTTCGGGCATCGGTCTTGATATATTTCTGTACATCTTTCTTCATTACCATATTCACCATAACGGTACTATCGGTTACCTGAACAATATCATCAACCGTTCCTACATTGATTCCTGAGAATCGTACATTATTGCCTACTTTCAGTCCACTAACAGTTTTGAACTGCGAGCGTAACAGAAAAGTTGATCCAAACATGTTTTTCTGTTTACCTATAAAATAGATGATGGCAACAAATATGGCCAGACCCAGCAAAACAAACATGCCCAGTTTCCAGCTATTACCCGATTCCTTTTTCATAGTTTTCTTTTTTATACATCATCAAACAAAAAATGAGCGTACCCATTTATCTTCCCCTTTTTCCAATGCATCATAACTGCCTTCTGCGCAGATTACGCCATCCTTCAGGATCAATAGCCTGTCGCCTGTTAGTTTTGCGCAGGCCATATCATGTGTAATGATGATGGAACTTGTTTTATTTTTTTTCTGGATAGATAATATCAATTCGCTGATCTCTCTCGAAGTGATTGAGTCCAGGCCGGTAGTTGGTTCGTCGTATAAGATGATCTCCGGTTTTAATATGAGGGTTCTGGCGAGGCCGATCCGTTTACGCATACCGCCTGATAATTCGGAAGGCATTTTATCGATGGCTTCCGCCAGCCCTACGTTTTCAAGTTCTTTTTCTATCGTAAGATTGATCTCTTCTTCTGTAAGTTCTTTTGAATGACGCGCAAGCGGGAAGGCAAGGTTCTCTCTTACCGACATGGAATCATATAATGCAGAACTCTGGAACAGAAATCCGATACGTAACCTGATCTCATTCAGTTTTGCATTAGTAATATCGAAGATAGAAGTATCAAATACTTTTATTTCACCTTTGTCTGCCTCAATCAGCCCAGCTATACATTTAATGATAACAGATTTGCCCGATCCGGATTTACCCAGCAATACAAGGTTCTCTGTTTTCTTTACCGTAAGGTCTATCCCCTTTAATACATCGTTGTTTTCGCCAAAAGATTTATACAGGCCCTTGATCTCAATAACAGGGTTATCTTGTGTTGATGGATCAGGTTTCATATCGTTTTTACTTCCGTCATTTAAAAAAACAGATCCGTTATCTGTACTGCAAGCATATCGATGATAAAAATGGTTAAGGATGCAGATACAACAGCCGAATTGGCTGCTTTACCCACGCTTTCGGTTCCGTTGGCAGCCGTAAAACCTTTATAACAACCAATCAGGCCGATCACAAATCCGAAGAAAAATGTTTTGATGGTGGCAGGCAGTATATCTACAAAATCGAGCGACTCAAAAACTTTGTCAACATAGCGCATGAAGCTGATATCACTATGAATATTCATACCCACATAGCCGCCGAAAACCCCAACCAGATCTGCAAAAAAAACAAGGATAGGGATCATGAGTGTGGTAGCCAGTATCCTGGTAACTGCCAGGTATTTATAGGGGTTAATGGCCGATACTTCCATAGCATCGATCTGTTCGGTTACTTTCATAGACCCTAATTCTGCTGCTATGCCCGAGGCAATATTACCTGCACAGATCAAAGCCGTAATTACCGGAGCAATTTCTCTGATCAGCGACAGGGCTACCATTCCTGGTAACCATGATTCTGCTCCAAAACCGGCAAGGGTAGGGCGTGACTGAAGGGTAAGCACAAGCCCCATGATAAATCCGGTGATAGCCACCAGCGGCAATGATTTATAGCCCGTACGAAAACATTGCCGTATGAATTCCTTTATTTCATATGGAGGCTTAAAAAGTTCTATAAAGAAACGAAGGGCAAATTTTGTGATATTGCCTGCATCGCTGAAAATATTTTTTGTATCGGGTGTCAATTTCAATTTTGCTTTATGGTTTCTTATGGATTTATTTTACGATCTTCTTCCTGCATAATCTTTTCTTCAATGATCTCTGCCAGCTCTGTATATTCTCTGGTTAACTCGGTTATTTCAGCTTCTGTTTTCAGCTCTACGTTTATCACAGAATTATTTGCCGGTGCATGCGATGCCACCAACTCATTTACTTTTAAGTGAATGGATGCAGAGAAACGGTTGAATGATTTTTGAATGATGAAGAGGCTGAGAAAAGTAACACCGAGAATGAGATCGCCGATCCTGTGATGAATATCCTGAGTATAGAATATCCGGTTAGTGACCCAGAAAATCACTGTTGCCAATGCAAGAATAAAAGTGACAGAATTGCCCAGGATGAATGTTGCCAACGAAACCAGTTTTTCGAAGCCGATCTCTGTATTCCGGTAGATATTTTTCATTACCCAACAAAGTTGGGTTGCTTTGGGTGCTTGCCTATTACAGAAAGGCAGCAATAAGTTATAAGATTCACTTATTTAAACAGAAAATAATTGGCTTCGGTAAGTATTAGCTAACTTCTTCGTACCCGCTTTTAATAATGGTAGATAACATTTTAAAGCGCACATTGGCTTTAATGGAATTTCGTGAATGGGCTGGGATGATAATGGCTTCACCGGTATCCAGTAAATGACTATGATCATTGATCACAATTTCGGCTTTGCCATCTATGATCTGTATGAAGGTGTCAAAAGGAGAGATCCTTTCAGAAAAGGTTTCACCTGAATCAAAGGATACGGCGCTCACATTACCGGTTGTTTTTTTAATGATCGTTTTGATCAATACAGAATTAGGGATGTATTCCAATATTTCAACAACGATGAATGCTTTCGATTTTTCTGACTCCTGACTTTGCACTGCAGATATGATTAAATTGAAGAGAATGGGAAGGAAAAGAATAGTGCCGGGCTCGCCTTTTTTTTACTTCTTACCAAATATAACTCATAATCCTTGTATTAACCCGAATAATACTGATGCAGGGCTTTCTATTTCTTAGAAAAATATTCTTTCACAAATGCATGTTCCTGGTTTACCGACATTTTATCGGTTTGTTTCATATCGATCTTGATATTCTCAAAAGCATGGTTTGATTTCAGAATATTAAACAGTTCTTTTTTAGCATCTGTGGGCCCAAAAAGAAGCACCTCGGTATATTTTTCGATTATCGAACTTATTTTTCTGTAGAAGGCCCAATCTTCATCCTGTTCTTTATTGTGCATACTTTTTTCGCCTTTCTGGAGGGTGTCCTGGTTACGACCATGCGTAAATCCAGATTCAATGATGTTTGTTTCAATAGGGTCGGTGGTAAATTCTATCAGATGGGCGCTTGCATGATCCATCCAGATACCGAGGCAATTCGTCTTTATCATATCTCCTGATCTCTTTAAATGAGATTACCGGTAAAGTTCCCGAATGCACGCCTGTAATACATTATATGTCTTTATCTATCTTTTACAGATATCACATATTCTCAAGATTTCTTTTCCTTTTCTCCTGCAATTGTTTGAAAAAGGAAGGTGAAAGGCCGGTAACTTTTTTGAATTGGGTAGACAAATGTGCCACACTGCTGTAATGCATCAGGTAGGAGATCTCTGTAAGGTTCAGTTCATTATATAACAACAGTTCTTTCACCCTTTCAATCTTATGAATGATGATGAATTGCTGGATAGTGATACCTTTTACTTCTGAGAACAGATTGGAGAGATAAGTATAATCGTAATGTAGTTTTTCACTGATATAAACGGAGTAATTCACATCCGGTAGTTCATCGGTATAATGTACCATTTCGATGATCACATTCTTGATGCGGTCTATGAGGATACTTTTTTTGTCATCTAGTAATTCAAGACCTGATTTGGCCAGATTTATTTTCAGCTGATCATGCTGTTGCTGTGAGATATCCTCCAGTATTTCCACCATGCCAAGATCTACTATCACATAATGGAGACCGAGTTTGATCAACTCTTCCTTCACCATCATTTTGCAGCGAAGGCTTACCATATATTTGATATATAGTTTCATAGCGGGTATTTTGGTGGCAAGCCAATGTTTCGAAAGTAACTTTTGATAATTTGTGCAAAAAGTGATCTGCAGAAGTGTATTGCTTTTTTTTTGGGATTCATCAATTGATGAATCGTGAAAGAGCGAATACCTCCAGATCAAATAATCGCAAAAAATAGGAACCTCGTTAATGGTACATCTTTCTTTTTCTTTCCTTCAGCGTTTCTGCCTGTAGATTAAGCAGTCTGACCTGTAGAATGACGGTAGGTTGTCAATTGCAGTGGATTGTAAGTTTTGGTTTTTATCTTTCGGATCCTTTTTTAAAGAATCTATCGTTAAAGAAATAACCTGAATTCTTACATCTTTATAACACAAAGGTCACGATAATCCCGATACAAACCTATTAAATCTTAGGTTTTCGTCTGATGAATACCCTAGTTTTAGCATAGTAGTATAGTTTCAATCATGTAGTGTATATGCTATCTTGCTGTAACAGAAAATGGCGCCTGATAAGGATTCATCAGGCGCCATTTATCTTTATAACAAATCAATGTTATATCTATTTTGCAGGTATGATATCAATTATCACAGATCTGTTGTAAAACCTTCCTTCAGGTAAACTGTTCTCAAAAGGAGCCATTGCCAGGTCTTCACCAAAGCCATATGCTTCAAATTTTACGCCTTTTTTACCTGCATTATTCAATGCACGTTCAAGGATCTTTTGGCCATCTTTCGCTCTTTCAACGGATAGATTGTAATTATACTTTTCTTCTCCAATGATATCTGTATGTCCATGAATGATCACGGTACTGTTATCAGCGATTAATGGTGCTACGATCTCTGTCAGGAATTTTTCGTAGGCTGCTTTTGTTTTTGATTTATCAAAATCATATAGTACGCTGTAACGAAGGCCTTCCTGTTTGGAATCTTCTGCTTTCATCAGACTAACGGAACTTTCTTTTCTAACTGCATGTCCGCTTTTGGTCTGGCCTGTCATCACAATTTTATAATTGCCTTGTGTATTGGTACCTAAGATCATTTTTCCGGGAACTGAAGCCTGGTCTTGTGTAAAAGGTCCGTAGTGTTGCACTGCGCCTTGTTCATCGATCATATCAATATTCCATGAATCCAATAATACATTAGCACCTTCATTGGTAAAGATCACATGACTATCTAAAGGATCTTCCTGGAAAGCCCTGATCTGAACAGGTTTCAGGTAATCTGAGTTGGCACCACCCACCTGTAACATAAGTTCAGGAGAAGTACTAACAATATCCACTCTTCTGTCTCCTTCACGTAACAGTTCAAGTTCTCTGGTGCCACCGGGTTGTTCAGAAGGGATCAATGGTTTATCTCTGCCTTCAGTTGTGATCCTTGATGGATCGATACTGAAATTAACAACCAGGTATTGTTTTACATTCTCAGCCATAAGCTTACCCTGTGCAGGATCTTTGTCAGAAGCACCTTGCAGTGTTATACTGCTTTGTGGATTGCCACGCATACGGTCTCCGATCACATTCAGGATATTGTGGTACACCGCCATCTGCCTCGCAGAACGTCCGCTATTTAAATTATCCGGTTGTCCTTCCTGTAACTGTTCTTCTTTGAAAGCCGCAGCCTGTGTGGCATTCAGCATTACATATCGAACTGGTATTTCGGTTGAACCCATGTTAAAGAATACCGATTTACGCATAGGGAAAGTTTCTTTCACCTGGCGATTGGCCGGCACTGCTTTTGGCCCGCGCACAGAGAACAATACTTCTTTCTCTACTGCAGGCGCTGCTACTGTATTGGTTATGGTAACCGTATTGGTTACTGTATTGGTAACAGGAGCCCTTCTTTTTGTACCAAACTTTAAAGCCACACCTGTTCGTATGGTATATATAGACCATGATTCAACTTTTCTGGGACTGTTCATAAGATCGGTCTGAAAAGAAGCAAAAGGAGAAAGCGTCATTTGTGTTTCACTTACCCGGTTTGATAAAGGAATATCTATGCCCAATCCGGCCTGGGCAGCATAATACGTTTTACGAAGATCACTCCAGTCTGCCTTGGTATCCGGTTGTTTTTGTTGTGTATACGCAAAGGTTTTAGTAACATTAAAACCGATTGTTGGTCCTGCAAAAATGTAAAATGCCGAAGAGAAAGGAGCTATGCGTAAACTGGGTTCGATGGTCACATAACCAATATTGGTGGTTAAGTTAGCCGGACAATTACAAGGAGCAATAACTTCATCAAAATGGCCACCTCGGTTGTCGTAAGCTACATACAACATACCACCCCATACTTTACCACGTACTTCCATCAAAACGGACGCGTAGGGTTTAATACCCTTTCCTTTATGAAAGGCGGTGGGTACGGTAAGGTTTTCATTCAGCACCTGTGTGGTACCGCGAAAGGTATTGAAATTAGCTGCACCCGATAAACCAAACCACCAGGTAGGCTGTGTGCGCTTTACTACATCCTGTGTTTGGCCTGCAATGCATGCAAAGACCAACACCAGTAAGATGGATGCAAATTTTAGTTTAGTTGTATAAGATTGTGACATATAGTTCTTTTTAAAAATGAAAGCATATTTTAATCAGCATGCATCCAACCCGAAAGCGGGATACATGCTGATGGTATTATTGGTTGTTGATAGTGGTCTTTACCATTGTAACAGAAGATACCAGTGAAATGGCTCTTCCATTAAGTGTACACTGAACTCCGGTAACAGCTATCGTAGGATTAGAGAAAGTAACACCTGAGTTAGCAATAATGGTTCCCACCATTGTGCCGCCTCCACCGTAATTGATCACTGCAGCACTTCCTACATACCAGAATACATTCTTAGCCAAAGCACCTCCTGTCAGAATCACATTTCTTGCTGTAGATG
>CANGOX010000132.1 GCA_947455605.1 Chitinophagaceae bacterium | reverse complement strand
TAGTGATCGTTGCAGTTGTTGCACTCAGTGTATTGGTATTCACTGTTCCACTAACAGTGATGTTCTGAAGATTACCCAGACTTGTAATGTTATCTAAAGTTCCGTTGGTCAATACACCACTGATCGTACCGGCGGTGATATTATTAGTAACTGTCAGATTATTTAAGCCGCCCAGGTTTGTGATCGTAGCATTTGTTGCACTCAGCGTAGTCGCTGATACAGTTCCGTTTACAGTTAATCCATTTAAAGTGCCTACGGCTGTGATATTCGGCTGGTTAGCTGTAGTTAATGTGCCGCTAAATGTATTAGCTGTTACATTACCCGTAACCGTTAAATTATTTAAGCCGCTAAGATTAGTGATCGATGCAGTTGTTACACTAACGGTAGTCGCTGATACAGTTCCATTTACAGTTAACCCATTTAAAGTGCCTACTGCAGTAATGTTAGGCTGGTTAGCTGTTGTTAATGTGCCACTAAATGTATTTGCACTTACATTGCCAGTAACCGTAAGATTATTTAATCCACTCAGATTAGTAATTGTTGCCGTTGTTGCACTGATTATTCCGGTATTCACTGTTCCACTAACGGTGATATTCTGAAGATTACCTAATGAAGTGATATTATTCAGTGTACCGCTGGTCAATACCCCACTGATCGTACCGGCTGTAATATTATTAGTAACTGTCAGATTATTTAAGCCGCCCAGGTTTGTGATCGTAGCTGTTGTTGCACTTATTGTATTGGCTGATACGTTTCCACTTACTGTCAGATCTGTTAAAGTACCTAAGGTTGTAATGTTTGGTTGATTAGCGGTCGTTAATGTTCCACTAAATGTGTTCGCACTCACATTACCCGTAACCGTTAAATTATTTAAGCCACCAAGATTTGTAATATTGGCAGTAGTTGCACTGATGATTCCCGTATTTACCGTTCCGGATACTGTTATATTCTGAAGATTAGCAAGAGAAGTGATACTGTTTAATGTTCCTGGACTAAGTGTTCCGCTAAATGTTCCACCCGTGATCGTACCTGGTACGGTCAGATTTCCCAGCACGCCCGTTACGGCACTTATGGTATTGGAAGTAGTTGTTCCGGCTACAGTGAGATTACTTAACGTTCCCAACCCGGTGATATTAGGTTGATTGGCGGAAGTTAATGTACCACTGATGGTATTCATGTTTGCAAAACCGGTAGCAGTAAGATTCGTAAATGTGGTTATCCCGGTAATACCCGCAATTGTTCCTGCACTCAATGTTCCACTAATTGTACCGGCTTCTATCGTTCCTGTTACGGACAAATTGGATAACTGCCCAACAGTTGTAATATTCGGTTGATTAGCGGTAACAATTTTACCTGCAATCGTACTTCCCGTAATAGCTCCAGATGCAGAAACAGAAGTTGGTGTGATATTCCCTAAAGTAAGGGTGATGGCCGGTGTAGTTGTAGGATTGGTAACCGTTCCGGAAATACCATTTGCACTTACAACAGATACTGTGGTTACCCCTGTAGCCGGAACATTTCCTGAACGAACATACCCACTTAACATGGTAGCCGTATCACTGATCTTCAGACGGTTACTCAGCATACTCGCGGTATCTGTTACATAAATGAAATTAGAAGTAGCAACTTTCCGTAGAACTCCATTTAAAGTAGTTACCACAGAATCACTTTTTAAACCTGTAGCTATCAACAGATTATTTAGGGTAGCAATATTTGCAGGCTCCCATACATTCCGTGTACTATTATATTGTAGTACCTGTCCATTAGACGGTAGTGTTCCGGAGACAGCCACACTGGATAGTTTATTCGCATTCCAGATAGCAGCGGATGTATTTGCAGAAATCGTCCAAGTATTACCTACATTAGAGATTGTAATAGCGGAATTATCCCCTTGGATCAACACACTTCCGATCTGGCCATTTAAGGTAGTAACCCCGCCACTAAATGATCCGAAAGTTGACCAGATACCGGCTTGTCGAACATAAAATTTATCATCAGAAACCGAGTAGATCAACATACCATTTTCAGGGGTAGCAATCTTGTTGGTATCAAATACACGGGGAATTAATAAGGCTTTATCCGAAGCATCGATCTGAACTGCAACACTATTATTCAAAAAGAAAGAAGAACCCACGATCAATCCCTGCGCATTGATGATCTTATTGCCTTGCATATTAAGATCTGTAGTGGCTTTGTGATTACCCAGATTATCTCCAAAGGTTTGGGCCTGGGCTGTATACATAAATGAGAAGAGCACACCTACTAACAGCAAGGCATGCTTATATAAATTTCTTCTCATATTAGTTAGTATCACTATCTGTATTTCGTTAATCAAACAATTTTTAGACGAATAAATCTATTATTTTCATCAATTTTCAAAGTTAATTCTTTATCACGACTATTTTGTACTGACTTCCCAATACAGCAACCGGATTACTGGTAAAATTTGCAAACCGGACCTTAACAGTATCATCTCCCGCCACCCAGGCGCTATAAATTGCCCAGGTAAGATAATCATCCTGGGGAGTAACAATGATCGGATCCCCTTTTCTAACACCCGGTACATTTACTGATACAACAGCTGTTGTATTAGGGGGTATACTTACTGTCTGACCTCCGATCACAGTAAGGTTTAGGTTAAAATTGGTAACCGTAGTCACAGACTGGCTTGCCGCCTGAGGTATTGTCCAGCTTACATTTCCAAGACTATCGGTAATAAGGAATGTATTGGGCGGACCCGGTGTTATGCTTGTATTAACATTTGTTACACTGGCATTACCGGCAAATAAGGCATAGGGAACACTCTGCATCTGTGTAGTTCCGGCATCTATATAGTTATCAGCCGCTACCCACCAGGTAGCAGGGATTGATGGTGCTACCGCAATTTTGGTGTTCAGAAAGAAAGGACCACTTGCCCAGTCGATCTTACCGATATCTGATATAGTAATACCCGGGGCTTTCTGACCCTGGCCCAAAACGATCAGGAAGATCCCGTCGGCATCAGCCGTAGTAACATGGGTCTCTTCCCAAACCTTGGTTCCGCCTACAGCAGAGGTTTGGTAGATAATGTCTTTTACGTATACGGTCCTGTTTTTGGCAGGATTGTTCAATGGGTCTTTTGCAACAGCCTGAAAATTAATACCGGGAGGAGGTTGTGCAATGAGGCTACCGGCCAAAAACAGCAGCGGTAACATCAATAATCCCTTAATAATAGTCAATTTCATATTTGCAACAGTTTATATAAGTATAACGCTCAATAATATACTGTTATTACTGAAAAATAGATTTTCATAGGATACTGCTTCAAAACAATTGGTTTTTCATAGGACATATGGCTTGAAAAAATAGTTTTTCATAGGATATATGAACCATTTAAACAGCCACAAATTCCCCCAAAAAGCATTGACAATCAATAGACGGTATCTGTTAAAAAAGGTAGTTTTCATACTACAACAGAAGATACCAATATTCAACGCTCCGCTTTCCGGGCTGGATTATAATTTTATCAACTTACGGGTGTAATGCTGGTCCGTAAAGTCAAGACTTACTACATAAGTTCCTGCTGCATAGGCAGCCACATTGAGCATATAGCCCGCTTTCACCTCTTTCAACGGCACCATCTGGCTAAACATCGGTTTACCATCTATGCTGAAAATTCTGATCTGACATGATAAATTGGCATCAAACTGGCCATCCACTTTCAGAATACTGGTGCTGTGGGTAGGGTTAGGATACAGATTGATATTGGTAACTTCTACCAAAACAGTAGCTACCGGCGGTGTTTCTAAACATGATGCACCAAAAGCACCTGAATTATTAGCAGACACTTCCAGAGAACGCAGACCGGAAACAACACTCAGACACTTTCCCTTTCCGTCCATCATGATCGGGTTGCCACCATTGGAAGTAATGGTTTTACCATTACCACCTACACTGGCGATAGGCGACATACTGAAAGGCATGCTCATCTGAGCCTGCCCTGTTGTAAAGGCAAGCATCACTGCGATAAAAAGGTATGTGCCTTTATTAATACGCATAGTATACGTGCCTTACGGTTTTAAGATTTTGTGTGTATTGAATGTCCAGTTTGCCGTCTGTGATATCGTTCACGTCCCAAAGAATCTGTATAGAACCAGCAGGATTGTTAATGATGGTTTCTTTCAATTCACGGCTTGCATTCAATTTCCATGTACCGGTAAATCCGTCTGAATCTGTGAAGCTGCCTGCGAAAGGGCTTGTAGGATCAAGTGTGTAGGTCTTTGTATATTTCATCTGGGCATCAGTCAGTGTCTGTGGAACGGTCTGAATGTATACCTGCTTTAAGTGCCACACTTTATTACCGATACCTACCAGGTAATTCACGTCCTGCTGCTGCTGTGAAATCACAGGAGCGTCAGTTTTACTGCATCCGGTAAGGATGAAGAAAAATGTGAGGGTTAAAAGAGTGAGAATTGATTTCATTGTTATTTGCAAAAGCTTCTTCCGTCGAAAATTTTGTGTTTTTTTCAGTTACAATTCAGGATGCTCATTGTCTGCGTTTCGCAGCTTTGAAGCCGTCTGAAGTAAACGGGTTTAGCAGAGGAGCAGATTTTTCGTAAAAAAGAAAAACACTTTTAGGAACCTGTGTTGAATTTCTTCTTTCATCAAAAAACTGCAGATAAGTTGGATTTAAAACCAGCTTTTGCATGGATATTGGATTGGATCGAATCACCAGTTTTAGTAGAACGTCTACCTCTAGTAGTAATTACACTACAAATATACTACGGATGCACGACATGCATATCTATAAAGTGGTTTTTTTTGGGGGAATACTATCCTTACCCGAATAAATCATTGATAATCAATCAATTTATAAAAAATTTTAAGGATATTTTAAACTGGAAAAGACAGGGATATTGGGGAAAATTGAAAAAAGTAACAAAATCAATAAATGATGATCAATGCAAATCTGTCTTTCTGAGTATACCAGGCTTCATCTGGCAAAGGGAATAGTAGTATCAGCACTAGTAAATAATGTGCTCAGTGATATCTACAAAAGTTTCAAAAGGGTAGTTTTAACAGCAGGTCCTGAAACAGATAAAGCCCCGAAATTCGGGGCTTTATCAAAAAATATAAATAAAGTTTACACTTTAAAGTGAGAGAACGCTTTGTTAGCTTCTGCCATACGGTGTGTATCTTCTTTCTTTTTGAAAGCGGCACCTTCACCTTTTGCGGCAGCTATGATCTCGTTAGCAAGTTTGTCTGCCATGGTACGTCCATTTCTTTCACGGCTGTAGCGGATCAACCATTTCATGCTCAATGAGATCTTACGATCGGCACGAACCTCAGCAGGGATCTGGAAAGTAGCACCACCGATACGACGGCTACGTACTTCTACAGAAGGAGTAACATTAGCTACGGCTTTCTTCCACATTTCGTATCCATCTTCATTGGTTGCTTTGCTAACCTTGTCTACTGCATCGTAGAAAATATTGATAGCAGTACTCTTTTTCCCTTCCCACATCAGGTTATTGATAAAACGGGTAACCAGTTTATCATTAAAACGTCCATCAGGAGCGAGGGGTAATTTTTTGGCTTGTGCTTTACGCATGTTCTAATTTTTACTTTCGGCTGAATTTCTTCAAGTATTAAAACTTTACTCAGCTTTTTTATTGGGAAATTATTTTTTCGCTTTTTCTTTCTTGGTTCCGTATTTAGAACGGCTCTTCTTACGGTCTTTTACACCGGCAGTATCCAGGCTACCACGAACGATGTGGTAACGTACACCCGGCAAGTCCTTTACACGACCACCGCGGATCAGCACGATTGAGTGCTCCTGCAGGTTGTGTCCTTCACCCGGAATATAAGCGATCACCTCGATCTTATTGGTCAAACGCACTTTCGCTACTTTACGCAAAGCGGAGTTTGGCTTTTTAGGCGTAGTAGTATATACACGTGTACATACACCACGTCGCTGAGGACAAGCATCCAAAGCCCTTGATTTACTTTTCGCCCTGATAATTTCGCGACCTTTTCTTACTAATTGTTGTATTGTAGGCATTCTAATCCGTTTAAAATTTCGGACGGCAAAGGTAATGGCTGAAACTGAAAAACCAAAATGTTTTCGAAAGTTTTCCCGGGTTTTGCAGGAAACTCAATTTTATCAGACCTAAACCAACCAAGCTTTTTGCAAAAACGGTTCTATAACCCGGGCCAAAAACATCCATTTCAGGTCTAAAAATGGCATTTCGGGATGCCACACGAATTTACACGTAATCTTTTACCCGTTTTATCACCCATTCTCACGATCCACCCTTTTTGGCAAAAAAAGCCTCTTTAAATTTAACCGGTAACCTCCTCATAAAACTGGACTATTTCAAATCCAAAATCGGGTTTTATGAGATTGAAAAGTATTTTATTGTCAGGATTGGCCATATTGATCAGCCAGAGAGCTGTTGGCCAGGCAATGGCTTCACCGGTTATATATAACACTGCAGGCAGCATTTATACCCAGAATTTTGATGGCCTGCCTAATTTCGGCAGTTTCTCTCTTACCGGTAAAGGCCCTTTTAACCTGTCGGGCTCTCCTATCAATGGCTCTGGCTTATCGGGCTGGCAAATGATGATGGTTGGAGGCAGCAATCCGAATGCGGTATTTGGGGTTGGCACGGGGTCCTCAACAGGCAACGGAATTTACAGTCTGGGAAGTTCGGGTTCAACCGAAAGGGCTTTAGGCTCCCTGGCCAGCAGTACCGGCATTTATGCTTTTGGGGTATTGCTTACCAATAATACCGGATCCTTACTCAACAGCTTTACGTTGGGTTTCACAGCTGAACAATGGAGAAAAGGCGGGTCTACCAATAAAAACAGCTGGAGCTTCCGTTACAAGACTGGTAGTTTTACCCATATTGATCAACAGGAATTGGTGGCAGATTCGGGACTGAATGTGAATTCCGTAGTTACAAGTTCAGGTGGCGGCAGCCTGAATGGCAATCAAACCGACAATCAGCAGATCATTTCCTATACACAAAACCATATTAGCTGGAAACCGGGCGAACAATTATTACTGCGGTGGGACGATGCCGATGAAACAGGAAGTGATGATGCCTGTGCCATTGATAATTTGAGTTTCTCCGCATCCCTGATCAGTGCCACCCCTTCAGTAACAAATAATACAGCAACCAATATCACTGCTTTTTCTGCCATACTCAGTGGAACAGCAGATGATCATTTTAAAAACACCGTTGTGGTATTTGAGTATGACACATTGCAAACATGGATCACTCCGCAAAGTATCTATACAACACCCGATACAGTTTTAGCCGGAACCGGCATTACAAGTGTTAGTGCAACCATAACCGGACTCCAGCCGGGTACTGTTTATTACTGGCGGATAAAAGCATCCAATGAAAACGGAACAGTAACAGGTGCTGTACAAAACTTTACAACTCCTATCAACCTGCCATCAGTAAATACATCAACTGTTCTTTCCATAACCACACATTCAGCCTTAATGGGAGGAACCGTTACCTCATCAGGTGGCAGTATGGTTACAGAAAGGGGAATTGTATGGTCTACAGGCCCCAACCCTTCCCTGTTGAACAATAAAATAGTTATGAATAACGGAACAGGAAGTTTTGCGCAACAGGAAAATGATTTACCTGTTGCTAAAACTATTTATGCGAAAGCATACGCCACCAATGCCGGGGGAACTGCTTATGGAAATGAAATCGTTTTCACCACATTCAATTCGATTGTTTCATTTACACCCCTCTCTGAGGTTAAAACAAATGCAAACAGTGTGAGTTTCCTTTTGCAGACTGCAGGAACCCTGAGCGGAATCAATACCGGTAATTTTGCGATCAATGCAAGTGGTATCCTTAATGCTTTCATCACAGCGATTGCTGTTTCAGATAATAGCTGTACCATAACTGTAAATACCGGAACGGGGGATGGATGGATTGGACTGAGTATGATCAACAGCACAGGACTTTCATCAGCAATAGAAAATTTACCCTTTACGTCAACCGGTGTGTATTTTATCGATAAAACAGCTCCTCAGATTAGGCGAATTCAAATACCCGACAGGACTATGAAGATCGGAGATACGGTACTGGTGACTATTTCAGTTATGCCGGATAGTGAAACATTTTCTTTGCAATCGGGTACTATGCATGATGTAAGCCTAAGCGGTTTCATAAAAACAAACGACAGTATTTACACAGCCTATTGTACGATACCCAACTCAGGAAATGATGTAGCTGCAGCTACAGATATTCCCGTTGCAGTGTCACTTATGGATCTTGCGGGAAATATGCGCCAATACCAATCAATGATCGTACAGTCTTCTGATCCCATAGATGTTAACCGACCCTATTTTGTTTCGATCAGAAATCCCGTTGATAAAATATATATATCGGGAGATACACTTGATTTTGTTTTTCATTTTAACGAACCGATACAGGTTACCTCATCCGGCATAAATGCAACTTTATCGATAACGATCGGCAGCAGATCAAAGTCTGCTTTATTATACAGCAGTGCGAATGACAGTATACGCTTCCGATATATCATTCAGCCCGGCGAATCGGATAAAGATGGCGTAAGAACAGCAAGCTCAATCGTATTGAATAATACAGTTATCAGAGATGTTGCAGGAAATACCGCTTCAGTTTCCTTTAGCAACAGCAACATCAATAAAGGCATTCTTGTGGATGCCGCTAATGCTACGGTAAGCAGTGTAACCGTTCCGCAAAAAGCAATATACCGTACTGGCAGTACGCTTGAGTTTACCGTGAATTTTTCTAAAAAAATCAGGATCATAGGATCGGAGGAAAATATTTATTTACAACTAAGCATTGGAACAAAAACAAGAAACGCACTTTACGTAAGT
>CANGOX010000131.1 GCA_947455605.1 Chitinophagaceae bacterium | reverse complement strand
CTGGTGCTGTTACTCTGTAAGTAAGCCATTCCGGGTGTTCCGTTCACCTGCGATTCTACGGGTGTAGTAACCGTTTGTTCAACCGTTTGTGCATCAGCACCCGTAAAGCTGCCCGTGATCTGCACCGTAGGGGGTGTGATCTCGGGGTACTGACTTACCGGCAAATTCAGAATGGCCAGTATACCCAGCAAAACGATCACCACCGAAATAACGATAGCGGTAACCGGCCTTTTAATAAATGTATTTGCGATCATACTTTCTTCGTTATGGTTTGGTTGCTTTTGGCGGTGCTGTATTTACCACAGTACCATCCTTTAATTTCTGTACCCCTTCTGCTACTACTTTCTCTCCCGGCTTTAATCCATCTTTTACGATCACTTTATCATTAATACGTGTACCCAATACAATTTTACGCTGTGATACTTTACTGCTATCTCCTACTACAAAAACAAAATATTCTCCCATCTGTTCGAGTACAGATTTATAGGGTGCCAGTAAGAAAGTTCCATCATGGTTATTCTTTACCCGGATGCTGGTACTCATACCCGCTTTCAGTTGTCCGTTATTCGCAAACACCAATCTTGTTTTAATAGTGCCTGTTTGCGGATCAACTGCACGATCGGTTAAGCTGATAAAACCGGTTTTTGCGTACACAGTGTTATCGGGCAATATTAAAGTGAAGATGGAATCTTTCTCCGGTGCAGGATGTGCTTTCAGATTGGCAAACCTGGGGATCTCTTTCTGATCTATCGAAATATCCACTGCCATCGGATTATCCGATGAAACCGTATTTAAAATATTCTGATTGGCAGTAACCAGTGTTCCCGTTTTTGCCTGAGAGATACCAATCGTTCCTTCAAAGGGTGCATAGATAGTGGAGAACCGGAGATCATTCGATAACCTTGATACATTGGCCTGCGCTGCTGCTACCTGCATCTTTATACTTTGCAGATCCGCTATTGCATAATCTACTTTTTGTTTGGCGATCGCATCCTGTTTCAATAATGTCTCATACCTGTCTGCATCCTGCTGCGCTTTGGCCAGATTGGCTTTTACTACATTCAGGTTAGCAACGGCCTGATCATAATTGGCCTGGTATTGCTGTTTATCTATCTCATATAATTTTTGTCCTTTATTCACATGCTGTCCATCTGTAAAAAAGATCCCGGTTACATACCCGGTTACCTGAGCTTTCAGATCTACCTGATTAAGGGCAATGATCGTAGCCGGATACGAATCAAAATAAACAGCCGATTCGTTCTGCACTTCGTAAACACTTACCGGTACCGGTGGAGTTGCTTTTTGTTCCGGGGCTTTCGGACTACTGCAGGCTACCAGCATTAGCAGGCTGCCTGTTAATAAACGATGTATAGGGATTGTTTTTGCCATATATAATTTGTATAGTATTAATATTGAATGGTACCTAATGCTTTTTGCACATCTAGTTTGCTCTGCAATAACTGAAATAATGCATTGTAAAAATTCAATTGTGCTGTTCGCAGATCTGATTCTGCAATGATCACATCGAGATAAGTTTTAATACCGGAACGATATTGAATATCCAGCGTCTTATATACATCGTCTGCCAATATCACATTCTCCTTTAATGCCTGGTAGTTGGATAGATTTCCTTTGTAGAGCGCCAATGCCTGTGCATATTGTGTATTCAGTTTGCTTTTTAGTAATGTCATCTCCCAATCAACCCGCCTGGTCTGCAGTTCAGCCTGTCGCACCTGTAATACCCTTTTATTCCCCTGAAAAATAGGCAGAGAAAGCAGTATACCGATATTGGAGTTGGAGAATCCCTGGTTATAGGTTTTAAAGAATTCATTATTCAGGTAACCCATATTATAATTACCAAAAGCCGAGATCGATGGAACAAATGCAGAACGGTAATATTTTTCATTTGCCTGCTGCAATCGTTGCTGGGTTTGCAAGGATTTATATTCAATCCGGTTCTCATATTGGAGTGAGGCCGATGTGTCTGCCAAAGCATCTGTTTCCATATGCGAAGTATCGTATTGTAACTGTACAACAGTACTGTCTGAAACGCCCATCAATTGTTTGAGGTAGGATAATTTAGCAATGATCAGATCCATTGTCTGCTTACGTTGCGCTTTGGCATTGTTCAGGGCAATCGTGGCACGTTTATAATCTGTTTTATCAGCCACACCACTCTGGTATTGACTTACCGCATCTTTCAGACTTCTCTCCAATCTTACCACGGCTTCATTCAGAACAGATACCTGCTGCCGGGTAAGCAATACATCGTAAAATGCCTTACTCACAGTAACAGCGAGGTCTATCTTATTAAAGCTTGTATTCTGTTTGGATTGCTTACGGATATCTTCTGCTGTTCTACTTGCAAACAAAGCATCTTTATTGAAGATATTCTGCGTAACGTTCAATCCTATATTGGATGTGTTGTAGTTGCCATTACGTATGTAGGCACCCGAGAAATAAGCTACCGGTAATTCAAAACTGTGCTGCAAGTTATAATTCAGGTTCAGCTGCGGATACCAATCAGCCAGTTTTCCCTGGATCTGTTTTTCAACAATGGCTTCATCCAGTAAAGATTGCTGCAGTATGGGTTGATGGGTTAATGCATATTGCACACAGGCTTCCAGTGTAGCTTCTTTCAGAGTTGCATCCCTGGTTGTTTGGGCAAATACACTATTGCAGCATATGATCGAAGCCCAGGTTATGATCATTCGTAAACGTATACTCATAGTCAGTTTCAATAATTTTGGTTTACCTTTTACAGGTGGCTTTATCGTTTATCCTCTTAACCGTGCCTTTGTGTGAGAAAATTTGCACACAAAGGCACAAAGGCACGGTTTGATTGCTGTATGTGTAAATTACTCTTCAATAGTATAGACACTAAGATTCCTTTTTTTACTTCTTCATCCCGTCCCAGCACATATTGAACATCGCATCAATGGTTGCTTTGGTCAGAGGCTTCTGGCTGTAATGCGCGTTTTTTACGCCCTCATGAATGCTGCCGATCATAAATATGAGCAGCGCAAACGTATCAGCCTCTTTAAACACATTTTCATCTTTTCCTCTTTCGATCAGTTTGAACAAAGGTTGTTTCCATTGTTTGGTCATCTTGATCGTACACTCGTTAAGAAAGGGGGAATGATAGCACTGATCCATCAACACCACTTTTTCAAAATTCTGAATCCGGTATTGGAGGATATTCATCCAAACAATGGCGAACCCTGATTTAAACGGTTTGGATGCATCGTAGTTTTTAAAATAACTGTCAATTGATGCTTTTCTGCATTCAGCAAATAATGTATTGATCAGTTCATCTTTATTCTTGAAATAAATGTAAAGTGTGCCGGTTGCAATTCCGGCTGTTCGGGCTATCTCACTCATGGTTACACCGGCAAGCCCTTTCTCATTTACTAATGAAAGTGTGGCTTCAAATATCTGCTCAGTCTTTCTGTCGTCTTTCAGTTTCACCAAACAAACATAACTGAATAATTATTCATTTAAGAGTAATGGGATTATTAAATAAGAAAAAAAGGATAAACGGCGGGCTAACAGGTGTTCGTTAAATAAGTGCCTGATACAGTATTTCCACGGGATGCAGTGCTTTTTTGCCTGTACCATCTTTGATCTGGTGCCGGCAGCTGGTACCAGGTGCTGCAATAATGGTTTCTTCGGGCTGCTTCCGTACTGTAGGAAACAAGACCATTTCGCCGATCTGCATGGAGAGTGCATAATGCTCTTTCTCATACCCAAAAGAGCCCGCCATGCCACAACATCCCGACGGGATTGTTTGAACCGTATACCCTTCCGGCAAACTTAGAATGGTTACAGAACTGGCTACAGAAGAAATAGATTTCTGCTGACAATGTCCATGCAATGTGATCGCCCTTATTTCTTTGGTAAAGGAGTCTTTGGTAATATTTCCTTTTTTGATCTCGTTAGCGATGAATTCATCAACCAGGAAAACATTTTTTGATAAAGCATTCGCAGCTTCCAGTTGTGCATCAGATGCCAGATCTGGATATTCATCCCGGAAAGTAAGAATAGCAGAGGGCTCAACACCAATCAGCGGTGTTTCAGCAGAAATCAACGGACTTAACAAAGCAATATTCTCGTTCGCGATCTTTTGCCCCTTACGGATCAATCCTTTTGAAAGCCATGCTCGGCCGCTTTCTACGTGTTTGGGTATCACAACTTCATACCCCAGTTTCTCTAAAAGCAGGATAGCTTTTTGTCCGATAGACGCATCATTATAATTCGTGAATTCATCACAGAAAAGGTATACTTTCTTATTCCCTTTTGTTACAATTTCCTTTTGATGTTTGCCATACCAACTCAGCAAAGTTGTATCAGACAGTTTTGGCATTGACCTTTTTAACGCAAAGCCGGATAAGAATTTGATCAGGCTCCCGGTTACTTGATTAGTAACAAAGAAATTATAGACCGATGGCATCAGGGAACCTAATTTGGCCGATGCAGCAAAATTAGCGATCAAACGGGAACGGAAAGGAACCCCATTGGCATCATAATACTGTTGCAGAAATTCGGCTTTCAGTTTGGCCATATCCACATTGGAAGGGCATTCCGATTTACAGGCTTTACAACTCAAACAAAGATCCATCACTTCATAGATCTCTTTATGATCAAACCGGTTGAGTTTATCTGAATGGGTAAGGAACTCCCGTAAGATATTAGCTCTTGCTCTTGTCGTATCTTTTTCATCACGTGTAGCCATAAAGGATGGGCACATGGTTCCTCCTGATAAATGTGTTTTCCTGCAATCTCCCGAACCATTGCACTGCTCTGCATGCTGCAGAATATCCTGCTGATGAAAGCGGAAAACAGTTTTGAACTCAGGCGTAAATTGTCCGGGCTCATACCGCAGCATCGTATCCATTGGCGGCGTATCCACGATCTTATTGGGATTAAAAATATTATCCGGATCCCAGCTGCGCTTCACTTCCTGTAATAAATGATAATTCTTCTCTCCTACCATCTGGCGGATAAATTCGCCACGTAATCTGCCATCACCGTGTTCACCACTTAATGAGCCCTGGTATTTTTTTACCAGGGTGGCTACATCTTCAGCGATGGTTCTGAATAAACGGTTTCCTTCTATCGTTTTCAGATTGATGATCGGACGCAAATGGATCTCTCCCGATCCCGCATGTGCATAATGCACAGAATGCAGTCCGCGTTTGGTGAGTATTTCATTGAAATCACGGATATAGGCAGGAAGATCATTCACATCTACAGCCGTATCTTCAATAACCGGTACTGCTTTTTCATCACCGGGTAAATTACCCAGGAGGCCCAGTCCCGCTTTACGCAGTGTCCATATTTTCTTGGTATCCTCACCAAACAACACTGGAAAATGATACCCCAACCCGGCCGCACGCATTTCTACTTCCACTTTTTCAGTAACAGCCAGTACCGCTTCACGGGTTTCTGCAGCAAATTCGATAACCAGAATCGCACCGGGATCACCCTGTACAAAAAAACGGTTCTTACTCTGCTCAATATTGCCCTTGGTACATTCCAGTATATAATGATCGATCAGCTCACTGGCACGGGGATGATATTTCAATCCGATCAGATTGGCTCTCAACGATTCATCAATGGAGTTAAAATGCACACATAACAATCCACTCACTTTGGGTGGCAAGGGAACCAGGTTCAGTTTGATCTCCGTAAGAAATGCCAGGGTTCCTTCCGAACCGGCGATCAATGAGCAGAAATTAAATTCAGGGCCTGCAGCATCAAAGGGTGCAGTCTCTACCAACAGATCGATGGCATAGCCCGTATTTCTTCTCTCAACAGATGCTTTGGGAAATTCTTTTTTGATCTCTACCTGGTTATCATAATTACTTAAGAGGCTTCTTACTTTTTTATATATAGCCCCTTCCAGCGTATCCAGTTCACATTTTGCGTGAAAATCCTCATTCGATAATGCATGAAATATGGCTTCAGTCCCGTCGCTCAGTAAGGCTTTTACTTCCAGTAAATGTTCTCGTGCGCTCCTATACACAACCGAATTGGAGCCGCAGGAATTATTCCCCACCATTCCACCGATCATGGCCCTGTTTGCCGTAGAGGTTTCTGGCCCAAATAATAAACCATGGGGTTTGAGAAACATATTCAATTCATCCCTGATCACACCGGGCTGAACACGTACCCATCGTTCTGCGGTATTCAGTTCCAGGATCTGTGTAAAATGTTTGGATACATCTACAATAATACCCTTACCTACCACCTGTCCCGCCAAAGAAGTACCAGCCGTTCTCGGGATCAAGGAAGTTTTGTGTTTTTTTGCAAAGTGGATCAGCGCAAGAATATCCTCCTTCGATCTGGGAATCGCCACAGCCAAAGGCATTTCGCGGTAAGCAGAAGCATCCGTAGCATATAAGGTACGGATAGTACTATCGAGATACAGATCACCTTCAAGTTCCTGAGATAGTTGCTGCAACTGCTCCTTCATTGATCGCCTGGGTATTTGGGATTGAAATGCAAAAATATCCCTTTCTGTGTAATAAGCAGCCGGATAAAAGAGAATAAAAGCTAACCGTTAACGATTCAGAAAGGAGAACAACGCCGCGAAAAGTATCATAACATAAAATGCGACCAGAACGATCGTTAGTATCCCATTGTATTTGAACAGCTTTTTCAGGTTCAGAAAGGATTGATTCATTTCGTCACGGCTTTGTTCATGTAAAGCAGCTTTCATTTTATTGGCAAATCGAAACAGATAAAGACAACTAAAGAACATCAGCGCCGCCATTATTACATACATGATTCCAACGAATGCCGACCTGTTGAAGGTATTAACCGCCCTGCCCGAATAATTATATCTGGTTTGAATACGATTCACAAAAGAGTAAATAATGGAAATCATCACTCCGGCCACTACCATAATACCACAGGCAATAAAACCCATAATAGCCAGAAACCGGGCCCATCTGGAAGCTTCGGCCAGCTGTTCGCGTGCCATAAGATCTACCGTAAGCAAATCTTCCTGTACCCCCATAGTTGTTTCCATTAATTCATCCATCTGAATGTATTTTGCAAATATGTAATAAATTAAAATCCGCTAATCCGTAATCCGCCAATCCGCGAATTATATTACGTGATCAGGATCAGCTTCTGCGGGAGGGAGAAATATTCGGCTTTGATCTTTTCAAGGGTTTCTTTCTTGTTGAAGAGTTCATAGTACTCATCCACATCAATATTTACATTATCCTTATTCACGTATACCGGGCCGGTTACAGAACTATTTTCGCCATTTTCAAATTTGGCAGTTCGTACTACTCCGTTTACAATAGCTTCTTCGTTGAGGGAACATTTGTTCTTACAGATCACATTTCCTTCTATCATACCGCCGATCACTATATCATGACAAAGAATATCACCATTCACCGATGCTTTCTTATCAATGATCACTTTGTTGGTACAAAAGATAATTCCTTTAAAGTCGCCTTCAATTCTGATGGGCGAACCTGTTTTGATGATCCCAAAATAAACCCCACCGGAAACCACCTGCACAGCAGGTAACATTTCAGTAGGCGCTTCTGTTTTTTTAAATAGCATAGGGTTTTTGAATAGGATTAGGCTTCAATATAACCAATATTGAACGTTTTTAGTAAAAACACGGTTCCCGAAACAGAAAATCATAAAAAATTAATCATTTGCCGCCGATTTATAGATGAAAAATATTAACTTTTCGCCGTAATATAAATTATCTATCATGAACAAGTTCAGGGAACAATTACTGCACGATCCGAATTCGTCATTTTCAAGCCAGAGCGCACAGGATGAAAAACAACTTTTCATTACCAGTTCCACTAATATATCCGGTGTACTGGATTCTGAGAACGATATTATCCTGGATGGTAATTTCAATGGCGTACTCTATAGTAAAAAGACCATACATATCACTCCTACCGGTATCATCCGTGGTGTGATCATCTGTAACGATATTAAAGTAGAAGGTGAGTTTGAAGGTTCCGTATACAGTTTACGGGTTAACCTTTGCAAAGATTCTATTGTAAAAGGGAATATACATTGTACCATCATCAATACCGAGATGAACCAGTTTGTGGAAGCCAATATCAAATTGCTGAGTCTGGAAACCGCTGTTTTTGAATCCAGCTCTTCCGATCTCTTTGCGCAATTGAAAGATGTTTTCAACAAGAATAATAAGGATAATAATTACCTCGCCATCTTTAATGAAAAACTGAATGAGGTAAAACCATCCACCAAATTCTACCACCAGACGATCTATGTTGCACCATCCAATGATACTTCAAGAGTAGAAGATATTACCCCTGAAGATGGTAATTAATCATACAGGATTTATTTCAATAAAAAACCTCATTATTACTAATGAGGTTTTTTATTGAATTGATAAAAAGATCCAATCCATGATCAATCCATCGCACCTTCGATTTTCAATACATACGCAAAACTTTCTTTCATTTGATCCGGCAAACTAACTTGTAAACCATCTGCCATTTTTTCTACCGAAAGTTTCGCATGATAACCCAGTAAATGAACATTCACCGCATGGGTTGTTTTAATACTTCTGATCAAAATGTTTTTTCCCGGAGGCTTCCCCAATACGATCGCATATAGCATTTTCCCCTTGGTTGTAAAACGGATATCCTCGGGTCCGAAAGGTTTTCCTTTCCCCTCATTAAATCCTTCTGCATTTAATGGTGCTGCAGAATCCATAGCGGGGCCTTCTCCAAACACTTTCCACGGCCTGGTTGCATAAATAGCTTCACTGTTCATCTCCATCCATCCGGCAATACCTTCTACCACTGCCCTTTCTTTATCATCAATAGTTCCATCTCCCCTTACAGGAATATTCAATAACAGATTTCCATTCTTACTTACAATATCAGCCAATGTATGTATAATGGATTTAGCACTCTTGTATTTATTATTATCATAGATCCGCCGGTCATAATGCCACCCACCAATACAGG
>CANGOX010000130.1 GCA_947455605.1 Chitinophagaceae bacterium | reverse complement strand
GTGGTAAGAGATAACTCTACGATTGATGCAGTTAACTCAGTACCGGCTGCGGCAGGACAGAATAATACTTCTAATGACTTTACCAACCGTATGGCAGATATCAACCCAAATGATATCGAATCAGTAACCGTTCTGAAAGGACCGGAAGCAACGGTATTATATGGTAGTGCGGCCAGTAATGGTGCGATCGTTATCACTACCAAAAAAGCAAAACTCACCAACGGAAAAAGACTGAATATCAATTATGATAACAGTTTCCGTGTACAGTCATTGCAGAATCAGCCTTCAACATTCAACGGATTCTTACAGGGAACCAATGGTGTAGCGGCTACCAATACATTCTCAGCTTTCGGCCCTGCGATTCCTTCAGGAACAACGATCTATGATAATGTTGGAAACTTCTTCAAAACAGCTTTCGGACAAACCCATAACCTGGGTGTAGATTTTGGATCACCTAAATCAAGCTACCGAGCCAGTGGTTCTTATTACGACCAAAGTGGTGTGGTTCCGGGAACAAGGTTACAAAGAACCAATTTCCGTTTGACCAACAGTACCAAGATCGGCAAATACATAGATATCACACCTTCTGTAGCGTACAGCAACAGTAAGAATGATAAATCACTGAAAGGTGCGGGTGGTTACCTGTTAAACCTGTTCCTGTGGCCGGTTACAGACAATGCTGCTGATTATTTATTGCCTAACGGACATAAAAGATATGCGCTGAATTCCAATCAATCTGCCAACAATGCTGCGGATAATGCAGGATTGGGTAATGTGTCGGAATCAGACAATCCTTTCTTTGCAGCTTACAGAAATATTTCAAAAGATAAGACCAATAACTATGAAGCCAACCTGGCCATCAATATTAACCCAACAAAATGGTTAACGATTGCAGGAAGGTTTGGTTATAACTATTATAACATTGAAGGTTTCCAGTTCCGTGATCCTGAATCCAGCACACAATCTTCTTTAGCCAACAAAGGCTCATTGGATAATTACTGGATCAAGGCCAACAACTATAACCATACGATCACTTCAACTGCCAAGAAAACTTTTGGCAAGTTCAATACACGTTTAACTGTGGGTACCCGTTGGACACAGACTGAACTGCAGAACTACGGTATCTCCGGAACACAGGATAGTACCCGCAGCTTCGACAGCAGCAGTACAGGTATAAACACAAGAACACGTTTAAGCCGTGCAACCTTATACGGCAGCGACCAGTGGAACCAGAAGAAATCATACCAGATCGCAGGATTCAGTGAAGCTACCATCAGCTATAACAATGTGATCTTCCTTACAGGATCTATCGCATTTGAATCTTCTTCTGTATTACCCGCAGCTAACAGAAACTATAGCTATCCGGGTGGAAGTTTGAGTATCATCATGAGTGATATCTTCCCTAAATTAAAAGGCGGTATGCTGAATTACTGGAAACTGAGAAGTTCATTGGCCTCTACGGCAAGGCTTCCGGATCCATACAGTAACCAGTCTAACTTTGTTCCAACCGTTACTAGTGCTACATTGCCTGCTAACCTGTCTCCTTTACAGTATGCATTTACCAATGCAAACCCTGATCTGAAACCGGAGAAACAACAGACCTATGAAATAGGAACTGAATTACGTTTCTTCAATGACGCGGTTAATATTGATGCGGCTTACTATAATACATTGGCCCTCGATCAGATCGCACAGGGTTTCCGCGCCAGTTATGGTACAGGATTTATCCTGAACACTGCCAATAACTCAAGCGTACGTAACCAGGGTATTGAGATCAGTTTAGGTATCAAAGCCATCCGTAAAAAAGATTTCGACTGGAATATCCAGTTCAACTTTAACCACATGTGGAATAAAGTATTGGCCATTCCTTCTTCAATTGATATTGCCGGTGCTGATTACTATGATGCTTCTACCTGGTTATATAATAATGCAAGGGGTGGTTTGCGTGCCGGTGGTTCTACCGGAGCCATCAGCAGCTATAGCTACAAGCGCCAGGATCTTACGCCAACAGGTGCCAATGGTGTAACTGCTAATAACGGAGGAATCCTGATCAATGCTACTACCGGGTTGCCTTTGAATGATGCAACTATTTTCAGGAACCATGCAGACAGAACTATCTGGCTCACATTGGGAACCAATAACCGTTTCAGGTATAAAGACTGGACCCTCAGTTTCCTTTGGGATCTGAGAATGGGTGGAGATGTTTTCAACGGTACCAATATGTACCTGACCACACTGGGTAAATCAGCCAAAACAGCGGATCGTTTAACACCAAGGATCGTACAGGGTGTTATTCAGAATGGTCTGGAGAATACAGCAACACCAACCATCAATACAATCCTGGTTACTCCTTACTATAACAGTGCTTATTACGGATCAACTGCTATGCCGGAAGAAGATTATATGGAGCATAACATCAATGCTTTCCGTTTAAGAGATATCTCAATCAGCTACAGCATGCCACAAAGCCTGCTGGCTAAGAACTTCAAGAGCTTTAAGTCTTTGAGCTTCTTCTTAACCTGTAATGACCTTGTTCTTTTCACTAACTACTCAGGAGCTGATCCTGCTGCCAATGGTGGTAACGCTTCTTTAAGAGGTGTGGGTGCTGTAGGATTTGACTATGGTAATATTGCCGCACCATTAAGCTTTAATGGAGGACTCAGAGTAGGTTTCTAACTGATTTAAAAAAAAAAATTATGAAAAATAAATTTTTCAAACTCTCTTCTCTTGCAGTCGCAATATTAGCCTTCGGGGTTATTACTGTGTCTTCTTGCAAGAAAAAGCTGGAGGAGGCTTATTTAAATCCAAATAACCCTGTAGAAGGAGCAATTGAAGCTATCCTGCCTAACGCGATCAACCAGATGACATCCACAGCTGCACCCCCTGCGGGAGGTGGTGGTGGTTCTTATGGCCCTGCTGCAGAAGCAGTGAACATGGGCAGGTATATCCAGTTCTGGAACCTGAATGCAACCGGCGATAACTACGATCAGATGGGTGGTGTATATGGTACCGGATCTGATAATACCGGTCTGGTTTGGGCGATGCATTATTATGGTATCGGACCAAATGCCAAATTCATTATCTCAAGAGGTATTCAGCAGGAAAAATGGGATTATGTGGGTGTTGCCCATGCCATTTTTGCCTTTAGCTGGTTAACCCTTACTGAAGAGTATGGAGAGGTGATCTTAAAACAGGCATTTGATGCAAGCCGAAGCACATTTGATTACGACCAGCAATCTGCTGTGTATGACAGTGTGCGGGTGATCTGTGATAATGCCATCAATTATTTAAACATGACAGGTGGCAGAGTTAGCCCTGCTAACCTGGCTTTAGGCGATGCTTACTTCTATGGTGGTGATGTAAATAAATGGAAAAAATTTGTGTACGCTATCAAAGCAAGAACCTTTGCTCACTTAAGCAACAAATCTTTCTATGCTACCAATAAATATGCAGATTCTGTGATCAAATACTGTGATCTGTCTATTCAGGTGAATGCCGATAATGCGGTACAGAAATGGGCCGGTGGTAATTTCAGTGGTACCAACAATTACTACGGACCATTCAGAGGAAATATCGGTACGCTCAGACAAAGTGCTTTTATCTGCGATCTGTTAACCGGAGCATCCACTGCATCACCTTTTACAGGTGTATTTGATCCGAGAACGCCTTATCTGGTAAATGAAAACATCAATGGTACTTATAAAGGAGTGGTTCCTAATCTGGGTACATCCGGATTATCTGTAAATGACCAGCCTAAAACACCATGGAGATCAGTATTCACTTCAACTTCCGCTGCTGTTCCTGATTCAGGCAGATATATCTTTAATAACCTGGCTCCAATGCCGGTAATTACTGCTGCAGATATTCAGTTCATGAAAGCAGAAGCTGCTTTCAGAAAAGGAGATAAAGCTTTAGCATTGGCTGCTTATTCTAAAGGGATCAATCTCTCTTTTGATATGTTGCAAACAACCTATGAAGGACGCATCCCTACAGCGCAAAAGATCACACCGGCTGCAAAAGATGCTTTTTTAGCTAAAGTGATTCCTGCAGCTGCAGCTAACCTTACCTTAAGTATGATCATGTTACAGAAGTATATCGCGGTATATGGATATGGCTTTAATGAAACATGGACAGATATGCGTCGTTTCCATTACACAGATCTGGATCCTGCTACAGGCAAACAGGTGTATGCGGGCTTTACTTTACCGTCTACTTTAACGATCTATAATAACGGTAAGCCGGTTTACAGAGCAAGACCAAGGTATAATTCAGAGTATCTGTATAATATCCCTTCGTTGCAGGCAATTGGAGCTTTGGCATCTGATTATCACACGAAAGAACATTGGTTTTCTCTACCATAATGCTCATCCCTAAAAAAGAAAGAAATGAAAAAATCCGTTTTTAAATATTTAATCCCTGTTGCAGCCATTGTGTTTTTCTATGCCTGCACCAAGAAGGACGGGATCACCAACCAGCCTTATGATGCCTATGGTGTTTCCTCAACACAGGGACAATTAAAAATAAATCTTGCCTTTGCCTATACAGTTGATTATGCAACGATCCTGATCAAACTAAACGGACAGGTGGTAAGTAACGCCCTGCAAACCAGGACACCTTTTCCGGGTGGTGGCTATAATACCCGTGGAAGTAATTTCGCCTTGTATTTAACCGTGCCTCAGGGAAATAATACGGTTTCTGTAGTGCTCCCAAAAGTGGGAACCAGCACAGATTCAGCTGTATTGTATACCACTACGGTAGCTATCCCGGATAATTCAGCTTACACCTTACATATCTGTGATACCATGGTGAGTGCAACGGTAAATAATACCAAATCGGTTTTGGTGAAGAACCAGATCCAGGATATGGATACAGGCTATTGCCGTTTCAGGTTTGTGAACCTCGTGCCTAATATTCCGGCCGTGGATCTGTACCTGAATGGTATCCTGATGAAATCCAATATCGCTTACCTGGCATCAACCGATACTTTTAGTGTAAGAACCGGTGCAAATGCACCTGGCGTTTCTTCTACTACTACCACTTGGGCAGTTAGGCCTGCAGGTGCAGCAGTTACAACAACCGCTTTGGCATCGTATGCAAGTGCCAATGGATTGCAAAGCCAGACAGCCATGACCATTTTCAGTATGGGATATTCCGGAGCAACAGGTACCCGACTGCCTTTCCTGTCATTTACTTTGGATAAGAACAAGTAAGTACAGCAGGCTAAAACTATACAGTCTTTTTATCATCAGGGAAGATGCCTTAACAAGCATCTTCCCTGATTTTTTTAACAGAATAGGCAAATACCCAACCCTTCTTTTTGGTTACTTTGCACTATCGTTTCAGCTTCATTTTTTTAACTCTTTTGTATGCATAAGTGGAAGGTGTTTTTGCTTCTCTCCGGGTGGTTACTCACGGGTGAATTGTTTTCTCAAAAAACAGATTCTGTATTGGCTGTTTACCGCGATAATTACCAGCAGGAAAAAGTGCATATCCATTTTGATAAAAGTATTTACCGGAAAGGGGAAACTATCTGGTTCAAAGCCTATTTATTGGCGGGTGATAGCCTCTCAGACATAAGCAGGAATTTTTATATAGACTGGTACGATGATCGCGGTCAACTCATCAAACACACGATCCATCCGGTTTTTGAGTCATCTGCAAGAGGACAGTTTGATATTCCTTCTGCTTATATCGGTGCCAAACTGCATGTAAAAGCCTATACCCAATGGATGTTGAATTTTGATTCTTCTTTTTTATATGCAAAAGATATTCCGGTATCATTTATCGATACTACAAAAGCACAAGCTAAAATTCCGGCAGTAAGTATTCATTTTTTTCCTGAAGGAGGAGATCTGGTTAACGGGCTCAATACAACAGTTGCTTTTTTAGCGAGTACGCCTTCCGGTAAACCGGTGGCTGTGAGAGGTGCCGTATTTAATGCAAGGAAAGAGCTGATCGATTCATTTGTAACCACACACGACGGAATGGGTAAGTTTTCCATTGAACCCTCCGTACGGGAACAATATACCTGTAACTGGATAGATGAATTTGGCATCAACCACAGCAGTGTACTGCCGGCAGTTAAGATCGCCGGTGCGGCCATGGAAGCACAGGTAATGAATAACAAAGCCGTATTTGTGATCAAACGAACCGAGGATGCAGCCAGTAATTTTAAGATCATGCATGTGGTGGCATCCATTAACCAGAAACTGGTGTACAATGCCAATATTAACCTGATCACGAAGAGGAGTGTGGCAGGTGAGATCAAATTAGAGAACCTGCCTACAGGCATTATGCAGATCACTGTATTCGACGCCAACTGGCTGCCGTTTACAGAACGGATCGTGTTTGTGAAAAACCAGGACTATGAATTTTTTCCGGATCTGAATGTTGTGAATAAACGATTGAATAAACGCGGTAAGAACAGTCTGGAGCTGTATGTGCCGGATAGTTTATTGTCTAATCTTTCTGTATCCATTACCGATGCAAACCTGTTTCACGACAGCAGCAGTAATATCATTTCCCAATTTTTATTATCAAGCGATATCAAAGGGTATATCCATAATCCTGCTTATTATTTTTCCAGTTTTGCAGACAGTGTAACAGAACATCTTGATCTGGTAATGCTCACTCATGGATGGAGAAGGTTTAACTGGGATGCTATTAAAACAAGACAGTTACCATCTTTACCCAACTCAATGGACAGTGATTACCTGCAGATCAAAGGACAGATGCTGATGAATACTACGGGTAAAGCATATAATGTAAAGCCCAACCAGACCATCACCATGATCATGCAGGCAAAAGACAGCAGTAAGCAATATTTTATGGTGCCTGTAAATGCCGATGGCTCATTTAAACAACGTGGGTTGATCTTTTTTGATACGGCCCGTGTTTTTTACCAGTTGAATGGCGATAAAAAATTAAATGATCTGGCTACCGTAAAATTTCAATACAGTCTGCCCAACATCAATTTCCAGAGATCTATTTCCATTCCGCGTTTCAATGAACCGGACAGTTTGTATTTGCTGAGAGATAACCAGTTTTATACCGGTGCAGAAAGAGCATTGAAATATTATGATTCGGCCGTAGTGTTAAAAGAAGTGATCGTAAACAGTAAGATAAAATCACCAACAGAGATACTTGATGAAAAATATACAACCGGCTTGTTCAGCAGTAAGAACGGATATGCATTTGATGTTTTGAATGATGAACGTGCACATGCTTCTCTGGATATCTTTCATTACCTGCAGAATATGGTACCGGGGATGAGTATGTCTATACCGATTCTGGGGGCCAATGGTGCGGAAGATGCCAACAGTAACAATGTTCCCGGTTTAAGCTGGCGTGATGGTACGCCCGATATTTTTCTGAATGAAATGCCATCGGATGCCGGTGCGGTAATGGGGATACAGATGAGTGATGTGGCTTACATCAAAGTGTTCAAACCACCCTTTATGGGATCAACCGGTTCAGGCCCATCGGGTGCGATCGTGATCTATACCAAGAAGCCAAGTGATGTGAATACGAGTTTGATGAAAGGCCTGGGTAATGCATTGGTTACAGGATATTCAAAATACCGGGAATTTTATCATCCCGATTATGCAGTAGCGCAACCCAAAGTTCCCGATATGCGTTCCACTCTTTACTGGAACCCTTATCTCCTTACCGATAAAAAGAATAAGACCGCCAAGATCGATTTCTATAACAATGATGTTACCCAAAAATTCCGTGTGGTAATTGAAGGAGTGAATGCTTCTGGTAAACTGGCAAGGGTGGAGAAAGTGATTGAATAAGCTTATCTGCTGCTCAGATAAATAAACAGGCATACAAATACAGAAACAATCAGTGCAATGAGGAATTGATATCTGTTCCAGTAATGCTGCACCCGCGCATGAAAGAGAAATTCGTTCAGCTCTATCTGCGATACTGTTTCTTCAGGATGGACCTTTTGTAATTTTCCAACCATTTCTTTTGCATGATCAAATGAAAGATGCTGAAAACTTTCTGTCAAATAGTGGATGATCTTTTTATGTGTGTCAGTAAAAGAACTATCCGACAGGAGATGGATATTATGATCCGATAAAATACGGGACACGTCAAAAAAGAGCTGGTCACGGTCTATCCGGAAGGGATCCATGCCTGCTACTTTATTTCTTAATTTGAAAGTTTCGCCCAGAATATCTTCTGCAGAACCTGCCAGCGGTTGCTGAGAAACGCCTGCGGATTGAAAATAACGGCTATCGTTATATTCGGTTCTTTTCTTCCGGTCGCCCAGCACTGCATAAGCTTCCTGTATTTCGGCAAATTTGGCGTTGGCAAAGCGGGTATCCGGATTTTTGTCGGGATGGTACAATAATGCCAGCTTCCTGAAAGCTTTCTTCACCTCCTCCATACTGGCAGAGGAGGGAATATGTAAGATGCTGTAATAATCTTTCAGGGTCATCGGGAATAATTATCTATCCGTGAGAATCAAAAGTAACATCATCTCCATCCAGCAGTTCCCTTTCAATCTCTTCCATCTGAACAATGTCCCAGGCTTCCGATTCAGTAGGGGTAATATTCAGTAGTTCAAGGAGTTCGAACTTGTCGAGGGCTTCTTCTACAGAGGGTTGTAAGGAACAGATCACAAAAGAAGCACTATGCTCATAGAATGACTCTTGTAGTAAGGCAATGGTTTGGGCCGCTTTTTCCTCAATTGTTAAAACGGACTGAAGGTTCAAAACAAGGTTTTTTACCGGTTTTTGCAGTTGGAGGGTACAGGTATCGGCTAATTCTGCTGCAATATTGGCAGAGAGATCGGGCAGAACCGGCGTTACAACCGTAAATTTCTCCTTGGTATCAATTTTGACTTCCATTCTTGGTTAATTAGAGATTAACAGTGTGTGCATAAGTGCATCACAACTTCGCTCAAAAATATTCGTTATAATTGTATAAATCCAAATTTGACCATGGATAATAATTTTTCAGCACAGGTTAAAGAGATCATTTCCTTTAGCAGGGAAGAGGCGCTCAGGTTAGGCAATGACTTTATAGG
>CANGOX010000129.1 GCA_947455605.1 Chitinophagaceae bacterium | reverse complement strand
GATATTGTAATTGCAAACCAATCCGCTAATTCCATTTCCATTTTTCGCAATTCGGCTATACCTGGAAATTTTACCAAATCATCATTTAGCTCCAAAGTGGATTTTGCCACAGGTGCCGGACCTACATCTATAGCGATAGGTGATATTGATGGAGATGGAAAACCGGATATTGCTGTTACCAATGGTGGTTCAACAGATAAAACAATCTCGATACTCAGGAATACCTCCAGTGTCGGAAGTATCAATAACAGTTCCTTTGCAACAAAAGTAGATTTCCAGACCAATAGTGTTTTACCTCAAAGTATTGTGATTGCTGATCTGGATGGCGATGGTAAAAAAGATATTGCTGTTACATTGAACTTTGGTACGAATGGCAATCTAAACATTTTCAGAAATATTGGCAGCCCGGGAAGTATATCGTCGGCTACATTTGCAACAAGATTTGATCTTGGCATTGGCAGGTCGACTTCAACTTCAGCCATTGCTATCAATGATATGGATGGAGATGGTAAACCCGATATCATTACTTCCAGTTCGGTTAGTGGAATAATTACTGTCTTAAAAAGCACGGTTGGTTCCGGTGTGCTCTCCAGCACTGATTTCTCTTCCCGAACTGATCTTCTAACGGGTAGCATTCCATCAGCAACTAGTGTTGGCGATATTGATGGAGACGGGTTACCAGACATGCTCGTTATCAACAGCAATACTGCCAGCTTTTCTGTTTTCCGTAATTCACCCGCTTTGCCACCATTGGTTAGTTCTTTTACGCCTACAAAAGGGGGAGTGGGCTCAGTAATTACTATCACCGGAACAGATCTTACAGATGCCACCAGTGTAAGTATTGGCGGTACTGCTGCCGCATCATTTAAAGTTCTTTCATCCACTACCATTGTTGCTGTAGTAGGTACCGGAAGCAGCGGCAGTATATCGGTTACCACAATTGACGGCAGTGACGGACTTCCTGGTTTTGTATTTTTTCCGCCTCCTGTTATCAGTAGTTTTTCACCAACCAGTGCAGCCAATGGAGGAGTGATCACAATAACCGGCACCAATCTTTCAGGTACTTTAACGGTAAGTTTTGGGGGTACAGCTGCCAATGCTTTCACAGTCACGTCCGCAACTGAGATAAAAGCTTCAGTAGGTTCAGGAAACAGCGGTACTATCAGCCTTACAACACCTGGCGGAACAGCTACCATAACCGGATTTATTTTTTGTCCTGCACCCATTATTACAGCGGGAGGGCCACTTACGTTTTGTTCGGGCAATAGCCTTGTCCTTACTTCCAATGCTTTTTCCGGATCGGTTACACCTACGTATCAATGGTATAAGGATGGTACTGCTATTGCCAATGCTACTGCGTTATCCACTACGGTTACCGGTTCGGGAGTATATAAAGTTGGCGTGAATAGTGCCAATAATTGCTTTGCTTTATCTGCAGGCTCAACGGTGGTTGTAAACCCGTTGCCGGCTAAACCCACGATCAGCCGAAATAATGCAGACCTTGTAAGCAGCAGTGCAGCAGGAAACCAATGGTATAACGATGCCAACATTCTATCCTCCGCAACTGCTCAAAATTACCGGCCCATCAACAGCGGTTATTTTAAAGTGCAGGTAACTGATGTGGGTTGTGTTGGACCGTATAGCGATCCTTATTATTACCTGGTTACAGCTGTCACTAATATTTCAGGAAATTCAATCGGTACCTATAAAATGGTTCCTAACCCAACCAGGGAAAGATTATTTATCCAGGCTGATAATACAAACAACCGGATCACTGTTCAGATGATCGACCCGAATGGCAGAGTCATGCTAAAGCAGGAATTTACCGGTAGTACCTCAATTGATATGACTGCCTTTTCAAAAGGAATGTATACCATTTTACTTACTGATAGCAGAACCAAAAAACAGGAGAGCAAGCAGATCATTAAACAATAACAGTTATGAAAAGAATGCAAATATATTTTTTACTGGTTACCTCATTTTATGTATTGGGATCCTGTAAAAAAGACAGTGGCTCGGGATCAAGTGGAGGAGGCAGCACCACACCCACCGAACAGGCTTTATCCATCTCCCTCAACCCCGATCCGGGTACCGGCGTGGTAGCGGCTTTATCTGCTACCTATTCTTTCAAACTGCAGATCAATTCAACAGCGCCAACAGGAGGAGTTAAAATAGATATCACAGGTGTAAAGGATAGCGATAACACAACACAATTCTCACAAACCTCCCAAACCTCCAGCGGTTCTGTAAACAGTATAGACCTAAGTGTTCAGAACCTGACACCAGGCATCTTATATATTATCAAGGTGGATGTTACTTCTAATACTACCTTAACCAACAAAGCAAGTACCAGTTTTAAGGTGGCGAGAAAATAAGCTCTCTAAACCTCTGCTCCTCTGTGGGCTCTGTGTTGAAAAAACACTAAGGTATGTTTTTAATACAGAACGCACGGAGATAAAGAGTTGCACAGAGGATTCGTTTTGATTGTCTATTTTTGTTGGGTACCCGGCGATAATGATGCGATGTCTTTTTTACCGGTTCCTCCATTTTCATGAAGTATACCATATCTGTTCTCCTTTTATTCTTTTCAACTTACGCAGTAAACGCACAAGCTGTTAGCGATAGTCTGCCATTACCTGCCGGGCCAATGCAACATAATTATCATACAGTAAGATCTTATATTTTACCTGCCTCTCTGATCCTATACGGTGTGTTGGCGGAGAATGTTCAACCTCTGAGAAACCTGAACGAATCCATTCGCAAACGGGTGGTAGCACCGGTTGGTAAACAAACGAATATTGATGACTACCTGCAGTTTGTACCCTCAGTTTCGAGTCATATGATCAGCTTAATGGGTGTAAAGGCAAAACATAAATTATTCGACAGATTGATGATCGACGGAATGACGGCTGCTATCTCCATCAGTGCCGTGTATGTTACAAAAAGGATCAGTCATGAAACAAGACCCGATGGTTCCGATGATCTTTCTTTTCCTTCCAATCATGTGGCAACGGCATTTGCTTCTGCGGAATTATTAAGTTATGAATATGGCGACCAGTCACCCTGGTATGGCATTGCCGGATATGCAGTAGCAACGGCAACGGCCTACCTGCGTATGTATAATAATAAGCATTGGTTGGGTGATGTTGTAGCGGGAGCGGGGATCGGGATTGTATCTGCCAAGATTGCTACACAATTATTTCCGCTTGCTAAAAAGATCCTCTTCCATAATAAAACTCCCTTCTGGGGAGCGGTAGTGCCTTCGTATCAGAATGGCAACCTGGCATTTCATTTTTTTAAAGAGCTTAAATAATTAGCGAATTAGCGGATTACGGATTGGCGGATTATTATAGGATGAAACCCCGATATTTCCATTAATCCGTTAATCCGTAATCCGCCAATCCGCTAATTACCTTTATCCTTTCTTGAGTTTGTCTTTGAATACTTTTTCAAACTTCTCCAGTTTTGGTGCAATTACAAAACGGCAATAGCCCTGGTTCTGGTTATCGTTGTAATAATTCTGGTGATAATTCTCAGCAGGATAAAAATTCTTGAAAGGTTCGATCCTGGTAACGATCGGTTTATCCCAGGAACCGCTCTTATCCAGTTTCTCTTTATAATGCAGGGCTTTTTGTTTTTGCTCTTCGCTGTTATAATAGATCACACTGCGGTATTGCGGGCCCACATCATTTCCCTGCTGGTCCATGGTGGTGGGGTCATGTGTTTTCCAGAATACTTCCAGTAATTCATCAAAACTGATCTTGGAAGGGTCAAAGATGATGCGGGCCAGTTCCACATGCCCAGTCGTTTTATCACAAACCTCTTCATAAGTTGGGTTCTCTACATGGCCGCCGCCATAACCGCTCACAACTTTATATACACCATTCAGGCGTTGAAAAAAGGCTTCAGTGCACCAGAAACAGCCTTCGCCAAATGTGGCCGTATCGGTTTTTACCCCACTGGGGATGGTTTCGTTATTCATCATACTAAGATTCTTTTCTTTTTTAGGTTGAGCACAGGCAGCTAAACTTACTGCCATGAGTAACAGGGATAAATAGGTACGGCCCATGGTTTATTTTTTTTATACTTACGGGATAGTAAGATAAACAGATTGACGGAGTATTGGTTCAATCCTTACGATAACTCTTCACCATAGCAATCCTTTAACAAATTTTATTGATCGGTACGGAAGGGGGAGGCAGGTAAACCTTCCTTATTGGATAAGTTGGCCCCATCCGGGTTATCGGCCCAGGCGTAACGTACATATTGGGGTTGACCGATCAGCTCATTCCAAACAACCACCGTATTGTTTTCTATACTCGCTTTGGCCCAAACAAATTTCTTGTCCGCACCGGCTATCGCAAAATAGGTAAGCGGCTCACCATCCTTTGCGATCAAACCGCTTCCTGTGTTAGAGAATTGAATGCGGATCTTATTGCCTTCTGTAACTGCAGATTGATATATGGGCCCGCAAGCAACCAGTGCATTTTCTCCATACACAAGTTTTCTTGCACCCAGTGCCAGGCGGATACCCACTTCTTTTTTATGTAAAGGGTGGATGTCATTCCATTCACCAAGATCAATGGCTACGGCCATGGCAGTATTGGGTACTGTAAGGGTTTGTAATTGACTTTCGCGTAAGATTGCCCATTGACTTTCTGCCGGAACATATTGCATCTCCATAAAACCCGGAAGCTGTACATATAGAAAAGGTAAAACCTGGTTATGCCATTTTTTGCGCCAATCGTTGATGAGTGCCGGTAAGAGTTTGCGGTATTCAAATGCTTTGTTGGTATTGGCTTCTCCCTGGTACCACAGCACTCCCTTAACCGGGTAGTTGGATGCAGCAGCAACCATTGTGTTGTATAAAGAAGTAGGTTGATTCTGCATGGATGGTATCGGAGTTACATTGTTATTTTCCGAAGGAACAAATACATCACCCACTTTATATTGCCAAACACCTTTCAGATCGATCTGTTGATCAGGAAGGGATATATTGTAAGGTTTGTCTGGTACAAAACCTCCTTTGCCTGCCGTGTTCACCACCCTTACTACGATCAGATTATCTCCTTCTTTTAATAAACCCGCCGGAATTTCATAACGGCGCGGTGGATATTGGTAAGTGATATTGCCAACCAGCCTTCCATTTACATATACCTGGTCTGCATCCACAATTCTGCCCATGAATAATTTAGCAGCCTTACCGGTTGCTGATGACGGCAGGTGAATCGTTTTTCTATACCATACCACACCATTCAATCCTTTAATTCCCTGATCGGCCCAATAACCGGGCACCAGCATATTGCGCCAGCCATTGGGAATATAAGTTGTATCAAACCATTTAACGGGCTCGGTTAATCCCTTATCCGTTTCCTTTCTGGGTGCGGGTCTGTTGGCAGCGGAAAGGTTGGCTAAATGATTGGTATAAGCAGTGTCCTTATAACGGGCAGCTACTTTCAGGTAATCGGGAAATCCAGCCAGCCCATCTTCACTGATCCATGCTTCAATGGGAGTACCACCCACACTCGAATTGATGATCCCGATCGGAATATGGTATTGCTGGTACAGCTGTTTGGCAAAAAAATACGCAGCAGCTCCAAATTCAAGTACATTTTTCGGACTAGCTTCCTGCCATTTTCCTGGTGGAAGATCATCATGCAATTTTGTAGCATCGGCTAAAGTGGGAATAAAGAAATTGCGGATCTCCGAATAATTGGCAGTGGCAATTTCTTCCGGATATTTTTCCTTAACCCTTTCCATATTCAATACCATATTCGATTGTCCTGAACAAAACCAAACATCTCCAAACAGAATATTCTCTAAATGGATCTTGTTACTGGCTTCCAGATCGATCGTATAGGGGCCGCCTGCTTGCATAACAGGAAGCATAACAGACCAGAAACCGGCATTATCCGCGTTTGTATTGTAGCTGCGGCCATTGAATTTTATGGATATTTTTTCGCCAATAGCCGCATGTCCCCAAAGTTTTACCGGCAAATCTCTTTGCAAAACCATTCCGTTACTGATCAATACAGGCAGTTTGATCTGGGCATGGGTTAAAAGAATAGAAAAACAAAAAAGGAGGGGGAGGATTCTTCTGGCAGGCATGCGAAATATTTTGCTAAATATCCCATAATTCCCCCGAAAATGCAATCGGTTGCATTCTTTTTTTTCAGAAGCCCAATAAGGTTGATGCTGATTCATAATTCTATCAATAAACCGTGCCTTTTTGGCTTTGTGTGCTGTAAATTTCCACACAAAAGCACGGTTTGGTCAGGGTACAATTTCAAACCCAACCCTTCCCGATTTTTCAACAAAAACCAACAGAAGCCCCACAACATTACCTTTGCTGACTAAATCGAGGATTGGAACATGCGTTTATACCCGGAATCTGCCCTTTCGCAATTGGAATTTGATAAAGTAAAGGCTTTACTGAAAGAACATGCCCGTACCGAATGGGCCAAAGAAAAGGCCGAGAACCTTCGCATTCATACCCGCAAGGAATATATACAACTGGAACTGCGCCAGACCTACGAATACAAACTGATCCTTCAGCAAAACCAGTATTTCCCAAACGATTTTACTTATAATATCAGCCGCGACCTGAAACTACTCTCCATCCAGGGTTCTATGTTAACCGGTGAGCAATGGATGCCGATCCGCCGGTTATCGGAGAACACCAGTAATATCTTTCGCTGGTTTGATGCAGAACGTAGAACGGCATTTCCTGCCTTATCTAAAGTGATCGAAGGAACGTATTATGAGAAAGTGATCATTGAACTGATTGATGAGATCCTGGATGAAAGCGGAAATGTAAAAGACAATGCTTCTGCCGATCTGCAGAAGATCAGGATGAGCCTGTTTCGCAAGCGGAACGAATTGCGGAGAATGTTTGAGAAAGTGATCGCCAAACTGGCCAAAGCCGGATACAGCGCCGATATAGATGAAAGTTTCAGCAATGGCAGAAGGGTAGTGGCCGTATTTTCTGAACACAAACGCCAGGTAAAAGGTATTCTGCATGGAGAAAGTGACAGCCGCAAAACTGCTTTCATTGAACCCGAAGAAACCATCGAACTCAATAATGATGTGTTCGCATTGGAATATGATGAGATCAAAGAAGTGCAGCGGATCTTAAGAGACCTTACTGCCCGTTTATCTATCTATGCTCCTTTATTACAACAATACCTGGGTATAGCCGGTGAATACGATTTTATTCATGCCAAAGCCAAACTGGCCATGGATATGAATGGGCAACTTCCTGCACTGGCAGATAAAGCCCATGTGCATCTGATCGATGCCTATCATCCCTTATTGTATCTCTACAATAAAACATCCGGCAAGAAAACCATACCGGTTACGCTTACCCTGGATGATAAGAACCGGATACTGGTGATCAGTGGCCCCAATGCAGGGGGTAAGACCGTAACCATGAAGACCATCGGTTTAAACCAGATGATGCTGCAAAGCGGCTTACTGGTACCGGTGCATCCCGATTCGCAGATGGGGATCTTTAAACAGTTATTCATTCATATCGGCGATACACAGAATCTGGAATTTGAATTGAGTACCTACTCCAGTCATTTGCTGCACATGAAATATTTTATTGAAGTGGCCAATGGGAAAACCTTATTCTTTATTGATGAACTCGGCAGCGGCAGCGATCCCAACCTCGGTGGTGCATTTGCAGAAGTGATCATGGAAGAATTATCGCGGCGTCATGCTTTTGGTATTGTTACCACGCACTATCTCAACCTGAAAGTAATGGCCAATCATACACAGGGAATTATTAACGGTGCGATGCAGTTTGATGAGGTGAAACTATTACCCATGTACAAACTGGTGGTGGGCAAACCAGGCAGCTCTTACACATTTGCCATTGCAGAAAGGATCGGCTTGCCGCAACACCTGATCAACAAAGCACGTAAGCTGGTAGATGATGATCATTTTACTTTAGACCGTTTACTCAATAGTACCGAACAGGATCTGCAGCAGGTAAGCAGAGAGAAAAAAGAATTGCAAAAACTGGTGAAGGAAAATGAAAAGCTGAAAAAGGAAATGGAGATCGTGCTGGATAGGGAAAGGCACAGACAGCAGGTTGAATTATTGAAGAACCAGAACAAAATTACAGAAGACCGCCTGGTGTATTTAAAAGATATGGAGCGCAAGCTCAAACAGATCGTGCTCGACTGGAAAAAAGCAGAGAACAAGAATGAAGTGGTAAAGAACCTGCAAAACCTGCTCTTTAAACAGAAAGAAGCCATTGTGGTGAACAAACTGGCCAAAAAGGTCGACAAGAACTATAAAGAACTCAACGATCATATTGTGGTGGGCTCACTGGTGAAAATGAAAAAGAATTACCAGGTGGGAGAAGTGAAGGAGATCCGGGGTAAACGGGCCATTGTACAGGTAGGTATTTTACCGATGAACGTAGATCTGGCCGATCTGGTGTCTGTTGAAAAATTGGAAGAACCTCCTAAGGCATAAAATCATTCATCTTTTAGAGCGCTCAAACAAAAAACCCGCTATAATTAGCGGGTTCTATAAGCAATTGGTTTGGGTGCGGAGAGTTAGGGATTCGAACATACCGTTAAAATGCCCGAATAGCTAGAATTTCACAGCTTTTAGTGCTTAAGGTTACCTAATTGGCTTGCTGTAATTAAAAACTAAACAGTTTGAGAACCATCTTGTAGCCTATTTAATATGATGTAAGGCTACTAAAGGATTTTATTCCTAAATGGATTATTGATTCATTCGCTTAAATCTCTCAAAAAGTAATAATTCATTTTTATTCATTTTAGCAGTTACTTGTTTCATCTCAATACTAAACTCGTGCGCCGGTATTTTTGTTTTCTTTTCAGAAATCAATTTTTGGTTAAATAGCAGCCTGAACTTGTATAGTTTATTATTCTTAGAACTATCTAAAATGGATGATAAGGATACATCATACATCTTATATTCCTTATTAAAATAGAGATACATGGTATCTGGTCGGATCGAATTTTCATTTGAGTTCTTGATTACATATCTTTCTATAAATTGAT
>CANGOX010000128.1 GCA_947455605.1 Chitinophagaceae bacterium | reverse complement strand
TACCACCATTTTTTAAACTATCATAACTGGCATTATTATCCGTTTTAACAAAGCTTGATTTTAAACCCGCTTCAAACCGCGCACCTTTTTTCAATGGTTTCAGGTAATCCAGTTTGGCACTGCAGATATTGATATCCTGTGGTAATTTACCGGTTAAAGTATCTGATTTAGCACCAGTTAACGGTAAGCCGTTTGCACCAAAATAGGCATTCGTAACCAATTGTGTATTGGCTGAATTATAATGGATATAATCAATATCAGCAGTGATCTCAGAGCCGGTGGTATCTATTACATGACGCATATTCAGATTGGTACTGAAATTTTTCCATGTCTGATTATTATCAGAAGCGGCACGCGTTTGACTCAGTAAAAAATAATTCGGGTCAGAGATATTGATCGCTCCTCTACTGCTGAATTCCTGATCGCTGTTACTTCCGTTAAAAACCACACCCAGGGTTGTTTTCTTCGACACAAAATAATCGAGACCCATCTTACCGCTTAAAGGTTTATCATTATTACGAAGGTTATTTTCCTGATCAAAATTGGAAGTAACGGCTTTGGTACTGTTATCAATGAATTTACGCTGGATCTGTAAGTGCTGAAAGCGCTGACGGTCTGCATAACTGATATTACCAAACACATTTACTTTTCCAGCGCGATAGTTCAAATTTGCGCTGGCATTGGCTTTCGGATAAACGCCTTGTCCATAACCTGCTGTTACACTTCCGTTATAACCAACCTGTTTGTTCTTCTTTGTTTTGATATTGATGATGCCCGAATTACCGGCCGCATCATATTTGGCAGGAGGATTGGTCATGATCTCTACCTGGTCTAATTGACTGCTTTGCATATTGCGCAACATATTGGCCAGATCATTACCCGATAAATAAGTAGGTCGTCCATCAATAAACACCTGTACTCCCTGCTTACCTTTTAAACTGATATTACCATCTTTATCAACAGACACACCCGGTGATTTTTCCAATACTTCCAGCGCACTCGTTCCCGCATTGGTTACAGAAGCATCTACATTTAAAACTGTTTTGTCTATTTTCTGCTCTATCATAGGTTTTTGAGAAACCACAGTAACTGCCCCCAGATCTTTACTGGCTGCTTTCAGTTCAATATTCTTAACCGTATAATTACTGGTGGATGAGGAGATCTCGAAAGAAGGACTGTAATATTTCGCATGACCGATTGCCTGGATCGTAACCAGGTATTTTCCCTGTTTTACATTTTCAATTGAAAATTGTCCCATTTTATCAGAAACCGCCAATTTAACTACGGCTGAATCTTTTGCACGTAAAAGTCCCACAGAAGCAGATTCTACCGGTTTTTCCGCAGATACCACTACCCCGTTCACTTTTCCGGATCCCTCTGTTTGTGCTTGGCTAACAAAGGAGAAGGATATAACTCCTAATGTTGTTAACAAGGCTGCCATTTTTTTCATTTTGTAAAATTTATGAATGATTTATTTAGTTCTGTTGTTTACTAATTACAAGTCAAAACTATGTACTGTGTTTTGCATAGTACATAGTTTTGTATTTAACGGTAAAAAAGGAGGATAAATGGCAACAGAAGCCATTCGGAGCAGCTTTAAGGGAACGAATAGTAAGAATAAAATATTTCTATCTTATTGATAATCAATAAAAAAGCCGGCATATAGCCGGCTTTTACGAATTAATTGAAAATCTATCCTATGGATTGTGCTGCTCTATTTTTTTCAAACCATTTCCCGGATTGATAGATCAGGATCAACCCTGCGATCACCAAAAGGCTCGAAATGAGCTCGGCCTGGGTAGGTTGAAAGGGCAGAGACTCATATTTTGTATTCACGCGGATCTTCTCAATAAAGAAGCGCTCGAGACCATTCAGCACCAGATAGATCCCGAATAAACGGCCCGGAACCTTAACTTTTTTCCGGATCATCCATAGTACACCAAAAAGTATCAGACAGATTGCGATCTCGTAAAACGGGGTGGGATACACCGGAACGGGTAATTGATTGCAAAATGCGCCGGTACAACCGGGTATCGGAACCCCTTCGCCCACAACATTATGGGGATATTGATAAGCCCACATCCAGTCTGGCAACCAGCCAAAGGGTTTCGGATGGGTATTGGGAATACCCCAATCTCCATCGCCGGCAACCTGACAACCCACACGGCCTAATCCATATGCCAGCATCATAGTGGTAGCCATGGCATCGTATAAATGAATGAGTTTTATTTTTTTGCTTTTGCAATAGAGCGTAACAGCTACACCAGCACAGATCAATCCACCATAATAAGTTAAGCCACTGAATGAGATCAATGACCCAACCGGATCTTTTACAAATTCATTCCAGTTCTCAAGGTTATGAAATATTTTGGCGCCAAGAAAACCAAAGAGTGCTGCATAGATAACGATATCTCCTACCCTGTCCTGTGGCCATATCCGAAGTGTTCTGGTTTCGGGCTTCTCTAATTTCTCTTTGTTCTTTTCCCACCATTTCAATCCGAAGAATACCGCACCCACTATCAATCCGATCACCAAATTGCCTTTGCCTGATAGAATGAATGCCTGCGGGTCGTTCAGCGCATCGGGTATCGTAAACGCACCAATGATCTTATACCCGAAAATAAAGCCCATGATAAAATTGAGCAGTAAATCAGTAAGTGTTGCAGGCGCACCAATGGTGATGGTTTCTTCCGTGTGAATGAATAAACCCTGCTGCTGTTTTCTTCTCAGCTCCAGTGTTAATACCCATGCACAAATGATAAAAGCTATGGCTACAAAAAAACCAAAACTGTTTACCAGTTTTAATCCTGAAAGTTCAATACCAAAAAGATCTTTGAAAGCGTAGTATAGATTAGGATACATGAGAGTCGTTCTAAAATTTATGCGAGTATTCTGCAATGTTACTCAGAATTCATGATACTGAATCAGATCAATCCGGTTTGCAGAGTTCCAGAAAAAAGCAAGGCTCCACATAATATGTGGAGCCATTACTTACTAACCCATCTATTAACAAAACTAAGGTAAAATCTAATTACAGAACTCATCAAAAACAGAAATCAGGTGCTGGGCGATCACTTGTGCCGGGCGACCCTCGATCTGGTGGCGTTCTACAATGCTTACCAACTGGCCATCCTTGAACAAGGCAATGGCCGGTGAAGATGGCGGGTAAGGCAATAAATGCGCCCTCACCTGGTTCACAGCCTCAATATCAAAGCCCGCAAAACTGGTGGTTAATCTGTCAGGACGTTTAGTGGCGTTATTAACGGCCATCAACACACCTGGTCTGCAACTGCCTGCTGCACAGCCACATACAGAGTTTATCACAACTAAAGTGGTGCCTTCTTTTTGCAAGGTATCATCTACTTCAGCTGCTGAAACCATTTCGTCAAAACCACCGTCTGTTAACTCGGCTTTCATCGGTAATACTATCTCTGATGGATACATAATCTGATTGCTTTTAATTAGAACACAAAATTACGACAAAAGTTGAAACATTGGAGATTCACTAACGAACAGTCATTATGGCATTATAATTTTACATATAACGCCAATTTGGCATTACATGATTCGTTTTTCGGTCATTTTGTAACCTTAAATAACCATTTTTCGGGATGGTATACCCTTTGAAGAATTGTTATCAGTAATCATTTAAAAAACTAAAAACATATCACTATGACATTCGTAAAAAACACCCCGGTTCATTTCGGTAATCTCTTTGATGAATTATTTAACCAGATCCCAACCAATTGGGGTAAGGATGTACAGAATCCGTTCAGTTCAGTGCCTGCCAATATTCATGAGACCAAAGAAGGGTATCATGTAGAATTGAGTGCACCGGGACGTAACAAAGAAGATTTTAAAGTGAACCTCGAGAATGGTCTCCTCACGATCAGTTTTGAAAAAAATGAAGAAGCCGAGAACAAGGATTTCAAGACCATCCGCAAAGAATTTACACAGCGCAGCTTCAAAAGAAGCTTCAGTCTGGATGAAAAGATCAATACTGCCGGTATACAGGCCAAATATGAAAATGGCATCTTAAAATTATACCTGCCTAAAAAAGAAGAAGTGGTTGTGAACCCACAACAGATCAATATCCAGTAAACGATGTAAGCATCTGTTTCATAACAGTTGGTTTTGGTTCGCCCCGTATTTTCATACGGGGCTTCTTTTTGTAATTTTTTGTATTTACAGGTAATATTTTGCTATAAATGACTACTTATGCAAAAACACATTTGCATGAAACGGATAGCGGCTTGTGTATGGGTTCTTTTTTTGGGTTTGGGGCAATTGCAGGCACAAAAGCCGACCTCCTCTTTATTATGGGAGATCAGCGGTAATGGGTTAACCCAACCCTCCTATCTGTTTGGCACTTTTCATATGATGTGTAAAGGTGATTTTGTGATCACAGAAGCATTGGAGAAAAGAATCAAAGCCACAAAACAATTCTACGGAGAGTTGAATATGGACGACCCGCAGATGCAGACAAAACTGATGGCAAAAATGATGATGCAAGGCAAAACACTGCAGGAAATGTTTCCGGAAGCAGAATATAAAAAAATGAGTGCATCATTTCAGACCATCACTGGTTTCCCTTTATTGGCATTCAACAGTTTTAAACCTTTTTTTGCATTAAGTATGCTCGCATTGAAAAGCATCACCTGTGCCGAAACGGTACAACCTGAGACTGAATTTGTAGCCCTTGCTAAAAAAAATCAATTACCGATACTGGGTCTGGAAACCATCGACGACCAGATGGAAGCCATCGATAAGGAACCACTTGATTCGCAGTTGGTGTCTCTTGCAAAGACCGTGATGAATTTTGATAGTGTAAAGCATGAGATGGTTAGGATGAGTAACGTTTATAAGAGCCGTGATATCGATTCCTTATATGCCTTCATGAAAGAAACCGGCATGGATGGCAATATTCAAAAAGTTTTACTTAACAACCGTAACCAGAAATGGGCACCATTGATCAGCAACATCATTAAAAAAGACCCCGCCTTTTTTGCGGTAGGAGCCGGACATCTGGGCGGGCCCGAAGGAGTGATCAGTTTATTGAGAAAACAAGGCTATATACTAAAACCAATATTGTACTAGGGCTCCATGGCATCAGAAAAGGAATTCATATCATTATTGAACCAGCACCAGAAGATCGTGTACAAGGTATGTAACCTGTATATGGATCGGCATTCTGACCGTGAAGACCTTTTCCAGGAGATCACCTTACAGGCATGGAAAGCCTATGGTAATTTCAGAGGGGATGCAAAATTTTCTACCTGGCTATATCGTGTGGCATTGAACACGGCCATTACTTTCTTCAGAAAGGAAAAGAAAAAACCGGAGATCTTCTCTACGGATATTATTCCGGAACAACCCGAAGAACCTGATACGCTGATCGAAGAACAGGTGAAAGCGATGTATGCGGCAATAGGTGATCTCTCCAAGATCGATAAAGCGATCATTATGTTATACCTGGAAGATTACAGTTATGCCGAGATCGGTGAAATGATGGGTATCACAGCCAATAATGTTGCGGTAAAGATGAGCCGTATCAAAATAAAACTGAAAGAGGAAACACAAAAACAATTAGCTACCAATTAAAGTGCGTAATTATGGAACTTGACGAGCTAAAATCATTGATCAATCACAAACTGTCAACCGATCATACCACCCGGTCGGCTGAAGATATTGCTGTGCTGCTTACTAAAAAAACGGGCTCTGTGATTGGTAAATTAAAACGAAGTCTCCGGATCGAGATCATTTCCTGTATAGTGGTGATCGTATTATTTTTTTATTTAGGTTTTGCCGGAGGTTATCGTTCCCTGCAGATCTATTTTTCTGTTTTCGGAGTTTTGTCTTTTATTTTTTTAGGGTTCATCATTTATTTACTTCGCCGCACGATACAATTAAGCGCAACTACCCTTCCGGTAAAAAGCAACCTGCAAACCATCGTCAATATCATTGAAGAATTCAACAGGCGATACTTTCAATTCAACATGGCATTGATTCCGATCTGTTTTATATTTTCATTTATTCTGGGATATAACGAACCCAAACATATTCCTGAATTGGACAATTTTGCCAAAAATCTTTTTTCTGCGAAATGGCAGGTGATCGTTTTTGGAGTTGTCTATATGATATTATTAAGTGTAGGGGCTTATTTTTTTACAAAATGGTACCTGCGAAAACTTTATGGCCGTTATATCGACCAACTAAAAGAATGTATTAGAGAATTGGGAGCAGAATAATTATTCGCAGGGTTGTTTTCTTCTGGTATCAATCAGGTATTGGATCTTCCACTGTCCTTTCATACGAACCAACTGGAATGAATTGACACCGCAATGACTGAACTTGCCGTTCAGATAAAATTTATAAGGTGTCCAGGCTATCGCCAAAGCCCCGTCTATTTTCACCATATCAAAACTGATCCTTTCATCAGCCGCATCCTTGGGCATATAGGCGATCACTTTTGCAAATTCGATTACTTTCTCCGTTTTGATCTGGTTGTCTCCATTCTTTTCCTTGATAATGGTTTGCATGATCGCGCTGTCGCCAAAACAATTCAGGATCGCCTGGCTATCGCTGTTCTTCATGGCGGCAAACAACTTACCGATCGTGATCTTTACAGAATCTTCCGGTGTTTGGGCAAACATGCGTGAAACTGATATGACCAGTATGGCAGAAAGAAAAAATACTTTTCGCATCGAAAGAATTTCATTAAAAATAAGCCAGAAAACACAAAAATGTTGTTAAGCCCTCTGTATTTCGATAATTTGTAGATAATTACTGATCGTAGTTAACAGGGGCATGTATGAACCGGACAGAGATTATCCTCCATATTTCTTTACTCATTGTATTCTATACGTTTCTGGGGTATGGTTTCTTGCTATACCTCCTGATTTTTATAAAACGTTTTTTGAAACCGGCTGATAATCAGTGGTCTGAAGATTTTGAGCCAGCGCTTACCCTGGTAATCCCCTGCTATAACGAAGCAGCGATCCTTGAGAAAAAGATCGCCAATTGCCGGACACTGGAGTATCCGGCGAAAAAACTGACTATCCTTTTTATTACGGATGGGTCTACCGACCATTCTGCTGAACTGCTGGCGAAATACCCGGATATCAGTTTATTACATGAAGACAGGCGATCAGGTAAGGCAGCAGCCGAGAACAGGGCCATGCAGTTCGTAAAAACACCGATCGTTATTTTTTCTGATGCCAATGCCATGTTGAATTCAGAAGCGATCCGTCAGATCGTTAAGCATTTTGCAAATAAAAGAACCGGTTGTGTATCGGGTGAAAAGCAGATTCTGAAGGATCATTCAGAAAGTGCAAGTACTGCCGGAGAAGGGATGTATTGGCAATATGAATCGCGGTTAAAGAAACTGGATTCCGAATTCAATAGCGCAGTAGGTGCTGCCGGTGAACTGGTTGCCTTCCGCACCGAATTGTATGAGGCGCTTCCCGAGGATACCCTTGTAGATGATTTTGTGCAATCGATGCAGATCGCTGCCAAGGGTTATCGAATCGTTTATGAACCCAATGCTATTGCAGTTGAAACTGCTTCTCTCAATGTGAAAGAGGAACTGAAAAGAAAGATCCGGATCTCAGCTGGCAACTGGCAGGCCATCAAAAGATTATCCGGCAAACTGCTGATCACTAAAACACCAGTTTTGTTCTTCCAATATTTGTCTCATAAAGTATTGCGTTGGGCAGTGGCTCCTTTTTTACTGATCCTTATTTTTCTACTGAGTATTCCCTTAGCCTTGAGTGGAGACAATATCTACGAAGGGCTATTCTTTGCACAGCTAGGGTTTTATCTGGTTGCCATGCTTGGTTATATCTTTCAAAACAGACGCACACAATTTACGGCTTTGTTCATCCCCTATTATTTCTGTGTAATGAACTATGCATCGATAGCCGGACTGGTCAAATATCTTTCCGGCAAACAAACTGCCAACTGGGATAAAGCAAAACGTAAATCGTAAAAAAAAATCTGCGCCATTGCGCCTCTGCGTGAAACTTTCTCGCAAAGGCGCAATGGCGCAATAAAGCATTTATTATATAAATTACCTCAGGTAACCAAGTATCTTCAGCATACTCTGTGCAGACTGTTCTTTAGCATACACCCAATCGATCATCTTCCCGTTCTTATCCTGTTCAACGATCACATGCTTGGGTGAGGGTATTAAACAGTGCTTAATACCGCCATATCCACTGATCTGATCCTGATATGCACCGGTATGGAAGAATCCCACGTATAATGGCTCTTTATTGTCAACGGCATCTTTGGGATCGGGTGAAGATATTTTTGGAAGGAATACTTCATTGATATGTTCTTCCGAATCATAATAATCATGACTGTCGCAGGTAATCCCTCCCAATACCACACGATGGTATTCATTGTCCCATTTATTCACCGGCAGCATCAGAAATTTTTCGCCAATACCCCAGGTATCGGGTAAGGTAGTAATGAAAGAAGAATCGATCATATACCAGCACTCACGGTCGTTCTGGATCTTCTGTCCTATCACACTGTAAATATGCGCCATGCTTTCACCTACCGTAAAGCTGCCAAATTCTGTGTAGATATTCGGCATGGGCACTTTTGCTTTCTTACAGGCTTTCTTGATATTGCTCACGATCTCGTTGATCATGAATTGATAATCATATTCAAAACCTAAAGAATGCTTGATAGGAAAACCGCCGCCGATATTGATCGAATCCAGTTCCGGACAGATCTTTTTCAACTGACAGTATAAGTTGATGATCTTGTTCAGCTCAGACCAGTAATAGATATCATCCTTGATACCCTTGTTCAAAAAGATATGCAGCATTTTCAGCTGAAATTTATCTTCATAGCCTTCGATCTCATCCACATAAAACTCAAGGATATCTTTGGCACGTATCCCTAAACGGGATGTATAGAAAGGGAAATTCGGTTCTTCTTCTGCAGCTACACGAATACCTAATCGGAAAGGCACTTTTGCTCCTCGTTTATACGCCTGTAATTCTTCTTTATTATCCAATATCGGGATTACATTTTTGAATCCGGTATTAATAAGTTTGGAGATACGTGAAGTATAATTCTTCTGTTTATAACCATTACAGATAATGTAGGTCTCTTTATTGATCTTCCTTCGCTGGTACAGGCGATTGATGATCTCAATATCATACGCATACGAAGTTTCCAGGTGGATATTGTGTTTCAACGCTTC
>CANGOX010000127.1 GCA_947455605.1 Chitinophagaceae bacterium | reverse complement strand
GAAAAATTATTGCATGAGCAGATCAGTAAATAATCATTTTTTACATAAAATCGAAGACCATGAAAGTTGTAACAGGCGATAAAGCCTTTTTTAAAGAGATAGGACAGGTAACATATGAAGGCGTTGGAAGCGATAATCCATTGGCTTTCCGTTGGTATGATGAATCAAAGATCGTGGCAGGCAAACCTATGAAAGACTGGCTGCGTTTTGCCTGTGCTTACTGGCATTCATTTGTGGGCAATGGTGGTGATCCTTTTGGAGAACCTACGCATGTATATCCATGGAATGAGAAAACGGACGCGGTAGAGAGAGCCAAAGATAAAATGGATGCGGCTTTTGAGTTCATTACCAAAATGAATATTCCCTACTACTGTTTTCATGATGTGGATGTGGTGGATTATACCAATGATATCAAAGAAAACGAAAGACGTTTACAGGCATTGGTTGACTATGCCAAACAGAAGCAGGCAGCCAGCGGAGTGAAACTATTATGGGGCACAGCCAACCTGTTCAGCAACAGGCGTTATATGAACGGAGCAGCCACCAACCCTGATTTTCATGTGTTGGCCCATGGAGGTGCGCAGGTAAAAGCGGCACTGGATGCAACTATTGAACTGGGTGGAGAGAACTATGTATTCTGGGGTGGACGTGAAGGATACATGAGCCTCTTGAACACCAATATGAAACGTGAGAAAGAACACCTGGCTAAATTCCTGCACACGGCAAAAGATTATGCCAGAAGAAATGGTTTTAAGGGAACTTTCTTTATTGAACCTAAACCCTGTGAGCCCAGCAAACACCAATATGATTATGATAGTGAAACGGTGATTGGCTTTTTACGTCAATACGATCTGTTGAATGATTTTAAACTGAATATAGAAGTAAACCACGCAACGCTTGCCGGTCATACCTTCCAGCATGAACTGCAGGTAGCCGCAGATGCGGGTATGCTGGGCAGTATGGATGCCAACCGTGGCGATTACCAGAATGGCTGGGATACGGACCAGTTCCCGAATAATATCAATGAACTGGCAGAAACGATGTTGGTGGTATTGGAAGCAGGAGGCTTTGCAGGTGGCGGAATCAACTTCGATGCCAAGCGCAGAAGAAACTCAACTGATCCTGCTGATCTGTTCTATGCACATGTAGGTGGGATGGATATATTTGCCAGAGCCCTGATCGTAGCCGATGCGGTGTTACAGAACTCTGATTACAGGAAAGTAAGAGCAGACCGATATTCATCATATGACAGCGGAACGGGTAAGGCATTTGAGGAAGGAAAAGTAACGCTGGAGGGACTGCGTGATTTTGCAGTAGCCAATGGTGAACCATCTGTGATCAGTGGTAAACAGGAGTATCTGGAGAATCTGGTCAACAGGTTTATTTAGCATCCCGCATCCAGTATTGAGAAAGGATGAATATTTTTAGCGTAGCTAACAACTGGTCAATGTACAGAACCAGTTGTTAGCTACTCTTTTTTTAATGATGGTTTTCCGGTCACTTTCTTTTTAATGCGATCACTGAATTAAATGCAGGTTTAGGTAAAAAATTTCTGTCAAATAATAAAGGATAATTTGTTCTGCCTCTTATAGGCCATCCGTTCAGCCAGCTTTGTCCGTCATTTACTCCCCAAAAAGTTACCCTTGTAACTTTCCCTTTGTATTTTAGGAATAATTTAAATAGAGATGCATAATCATCCGCCAGTTTTTGCTGCAGGCTGTCTGGCAAACCATTGGGATATGGATTACTACTGGCAGTAGTGTTCATACGCTGACTAACATCTGCTCCCTGAAAATTACGTGGCAATACTTCAATATCCAGTTCTGTAAACATTACCTGCAGTCCCAATGCTGCATATTGAATGATGCTCTCTTCAATATCTTTTAATGGGATCCGTCCCAAATGCCAGTGGCCCTGAATACCAACGCCATCAATTCTTACCCCGGCCGACTGTATTTTTTTAATCAACGCGATACAGCCAGCACGTTTAGCAGGTTGTTCGTTGTTGTAATCGTTGTAGTACAATTGGGTATTGGGTGCGGCAGCCTGGGCAGTTCTGAATGCCTCTGTTACAAAATCATCTCCCAGTTTCTGAAGGAATACAGACTTGCGCATGGTTCCATCTTCGTTAAGGGCTTCATTTACTACATCCCAGGAATATACTTTACCATCATAACGACTGGCAATCGTTTTAATATGATCAGTGAAGAATGTTTTAAAGGAATCAACACTTTGTATTCTGCGGGCAAATAATGGTAACTGACTGTGCCAGATCAAAGTATGCCCATTTACTTTAATATTGTTCTTTTCGCAATAGCTTACCATTTTATCTGCCAGTTCATAATTATAGTTATCCCATTGCGGGTGTATGATTTCGGCTTTCATAATATTTTCCGGAGTAGCCATGTTGAACTGCTGCGGGATCAATACAGCAGCCTTTGGATCTTTTTCCTGTATTTGTTCTGTGTTAAGGGCCGTGCCGATTCCAAAATCTTTTTTAAATACGTTCTTCAGGGACACCGGTTCATTTGAAGTCGTATTTTTCTTTCCCGAAAAACAAGCGGCCATCAACATACAGATGGAAAGAAGGAGTAATGGGAATTTTATCAGGTTCATGATTGTTTTATTTAGGGGTTATTTTTTTAAAATCTCTATTCAAACCTTATCCAGTCTGTTTCTACCGGCTGGCCTGTTTTTAACACCAGAAAAAGGTTTTGCATTCCTTTTGTCATTCGTAAAACAGATGATTTACGAATGGATATATCTTTTCCTTTGGGTATCGTAATTTCTGCTAGTATAGGGCCAAGAATACTGTTTGTGCGGATTTGTAAGGTTCCACCCATTGCTGATTTAGCTCTTACTGAAATTGTTCTGAATTTTGTATTCCCAAAATCGACACTGTTATATTGAGACCATGCGCTGGGTTTTGTAAATACTAATTTCCATCCGTCAAAATGATTGGTAGTATCAATAAAATCAAGATTGGCACCTTCGTTACTGATGGCTGTATACCTGTCTATCTGAATTTCTGTATTTGCTTTGGTAACACCAATACCCCGTAAAGTTGGAATCACTTTTTTAATGGTGCCGTCTGCATTAAAGAACAGGCTATCCGCTCTGATAGAACGGGCTTTATCGAATTTGGGTGAATAATCGTTGTGATGATAAAACAGATACCACTGATTTTTAAATTCAATCAGCGAATGATGGTTGGTCCAGCAGCCGGTCGGTGATTCATCCATAATAACTCCAGCAAATTTGAATGGGCCGAGCGGATTGTCACCCGTCGCGTATTCCAGCCTTTCGATCTTATTTTCAACATGTGGATAGGTTAAATAATAAATGCCGTTTCTCTCAAACAGATACGGCCCTTCCTTTAATCCCTTATTTGGCAGTTCACCTAATATTTTCACTTCCGAATCCAGTTCCAGCATATTGGCTTTTAGTTTTGCTCCATAAATATTCCCTGCCGACCAATAGAGGTAGGCCTGTCCATCTTTATCAATAAAAACATTTGGATCAATACCCCGAACATCTTTTATTGGTTCGGGTTGCGGAATAAAAGGGCCGGTTGGTTTATCAGCAATGGCCACACCCACCCTGAACCCCCTTCCATAAGCCACCGTATCTTTTGGCGATGTAGGAAAGTAGAAATAATATTTCCCGTTTCGTTCTATACAATCCGGCGCCCACATACTGTAGCTATCGGATTTTACCCAAGGAATTTTATTTTGTGTAATCAGCATACCATGATCTGTCCAGTCTGTAAGATTGGCCGAAGAAAATACATGATAGTCTTCCATACAAAACCAACCCAAGCGCCCTTTACCTTCTGTGGCAAGAATATCATGTGAAGGATATACATAAACTCTGTCGCCAAATACCCTTGCAGAAGGATCTGCGGAATATTGATTTCGTACAATCGGATTTTGTGCATTTGCCTGTATTACAGAAAGCGCAGTTAAGCCTATGGTAAGTATTATTTTGCTGAAACCTTTCATAAGAAACTCTTTTTAAAAGATGAAAAATGAATGTTTGCAATATTTTTATTCATAGCTAATGGGTTGCTTATTTTGTACTGATGTTTTCTGAAATCCTGAAATAATCAAAATCGGCAAAACCTCCTGTATTTCTGGTGGCGTAATTAAACAAAGCAAAACGGTAGCCGATAAATTGCGGAATAGTATAGGCCATTTTTAATTGCGTTCCGACCGGTTGCCAGTTTTTTCCATCTAAGCTGTAAAAGAAATCTGCAACATCTTTCCTCTCTGTGAAATTGCATTCTGCCTTAAAGTAAACGGTGTTTTGTGCAAGCGGAATATTGGCTGCTTCTGCGGGTTTTGAGGTACTTGCATTGATCATTACAATTGATTTGCTTCCCCCTTCTGCTTTTACACCAAGTAAACCATACTGTTTTTGAAGTAATCCGAGTCCGGCAAAATCACCATCTTTCATGCCGGATACATCCAGGGAAATGATACCGGAACATACCGGGCCGATGGTTCGTTGCGTTAACGAGTTACGGGAGAGTAAAAAGGAAGTATCCAATCTTCCGGTTTTCAAACGTAAAAAGCCTTTACGTTCTGTAACCGACCATAAACTGTTATCAGGATTATGGTTCCATTGCCATACCAGCGGCAATGCAGGCTCATTTTTTTTCCGGTTAAATTCATCTGAAGCAACAATACCGGGGAGTAAACTTTTGTTGGCCGGAAGATCAAGTGATTGCGGAACTTTACCATTATCGCCTAATACAGGCCATCCATCTTCCCATTTTACCGGAACGAGATAGGGGATACGGCCAACAGATCCATTATCACGAAAAAGATAAGCATACCATTTTCCGTCCGGCATATCAATTATACCGCCTTGTGCAACTCCTTTATCCTGTAAGGCAACCCTGCCTTCCCATGGGCCATTAATATTATCGGAACGATGAATAATAACCGAACGCATTCCGCCTCTTGGCCAGCTGATATTGAACAGATAATATTTGCTGTTCACTTTAAAAAGCTGTGAACCTTCTGCCGGTAACCCACCACCTGTACCGGAAGGGGTGCTTGCATTTTCAATCAGTATTCTTTCTGAGCCAGGTTTTACATCAGATAGTTCATCATTCATTTCATAGAAAAGCAGTTTACCTGCCCCGGTGATCAGGTACACTTTTCCATTGTCATCAAAAAATATACTGTGGTCGTGATACGAAGGTTTGAAGGAAACTGTTTTCCATGGCCCTTTCTCAATATTTTTTGTTGAATAGATATATGTTTTACCCGTGGTTTGAGCAAAGGTGGAAACATAGAAAGTGCCTTTATGATAACGGATACAACTAGCCCAGGAGCCCCTGCCATACGTTCCTTTTCCGTCGGTTAAATTCAATGCATCCATATTTGCAAGCGTATCGTACGCATAATTGATAAGCTTCCAGTTTACAAGATCTGTTGATTTCATTATGGGTACACCCGGACTCATATGCATGGTGGTGCTGCTCATATAATAGGTGTTGCCTACTCGCACCATCGACATATCAGGTACATCAGCATATATGATAGGGTTGGTAGCCTGCTGAGCTTTTGTTGCCACATAAGCTGTGCAAAAGCCTAACATGAATAATGTAAATACCAAATATTGTTTTCTCATGATCGTTGTATGCTGTTTTTTGTAAATGGTTATTCTTTGAAAGTTGAGTCTTTGCCTGTATACTTTAAAAATATAAAGGAGGAAGTGTTATCAGAAATTTTACCAGATGATGTTGCATACATTCCATAAATACATCCCACAAAACCACCGGCAGTTTTGGTACTCACAAATTTTGCATCTGCTTTATCTTTTAGCAGGTTCCATGTCTTTCCATCTAATGAATAATGAAAACCATAGGTATCACCTGCCGCTATAATTTTTAAATATAGACCGGGAGCTTTTGTTTCCAGATTGATTTCTTTCAGCAGTTCCATTTGTTTTTTGCCCGGTATTCCTTTAAAAAGCTGCACAAGCTCTTTGCCATATTTGATGGATTTACCTACGAAATAAAAATTCGTCTCACTTTGGAAAACCGTTAAACCGGCTATTTCATTGGTATCTGCAGGTACAAAATCGATTTTTGTTTCAATTGTATTGAATAAATGTTGTTGTCTTTTGCCCACAAAGGAAATGCTTCCAAAATCCATGATGGTTTCCGGCTTTAGTTTTAACGAGAGCCCTTTTTCTTTAGAAAGACTAAATGCAGAACTATCGGGTTTGCGCATAAAGAGTAATGAGGGATCCAGTTCTTTTTCAAACGTAAGTGTGTAAGAAAAATTACCTGATTGAGGAAGTGTGCCTTTTTCTTTTTGCTCTTTGATACTAACCGGATAGCTGTATTGAACCTCTTTAAAATCCGGATTGATAACGGGCCATTGATCTTTCCATTCTACGGGTGCAATAAATGTTTCTCTTCCCGTGTTATAAAAATCGCCTTCGTACGGCCTCACTGCTAAAAATATGGCATAGGTTTTTCCATCAGGGCCATCTACAAATTGTGCATGGCCGGTTGATGTTATAGGATTTTTTCTATCTGCGGGCAGATCTCTTTGCGTAAGTATCGGATTATTTTCATAAGGGACAAAAGGCCCCCAAACATTTTTACTGCGAAATACCACTTCGGAATGGTTTACAGAAGTACCGCCTTCTGCAGCATATAAATAATACCATCCGTTTCTTTTCATGATATGCGGCCCTTCAATCCAAACGGGTTTTTTGCTGATGTCAACACCGCCGTTCACCAATTGTTTTTCTTCACCTATCACTTTTAAGGCAACAGGATCAAATTCATACATGCGTATCGTGCGGTGGCCTGAGTATAAGGGTTTATTATCCGGAGCATCGCTGTTGTAAACAATAAACCCTTTCCCGTCTTCATCAAAAAATAAAGAAGGGTCAATACCTCTTACCTGAGGAATGCGAACCGGGTTACTCCATGGCCCGGCAGGATTTTTAGCGGTTACTACAAAGTTGCCGTCATGGTCTATATCCGTGCAGGTAACATAATAGGTTCCGTTGTAATAGGCGATAGCAGGCGCAAACAAACCCCTTGTCATTCTCTCGCCCATAAAATCTAGCTGTGAGGTGCGGTTGATTACATTGCCAATCTGTTTCCAGTTTTTTAAATCCCTGCTGTGAAAAACAGGAATACCGGGAAAGTATGAAAAAGTAGAATTGATCAGATAATAATCATTTTTTACCTGAACAATACTGGGGTCTGGATAAAAGCCGGTAAGGATCGGGTTGATCAACTTTGTACTCTGTGCGTTGGATTTTGTTACGGTTGCAATCAAAAAAAATCCGATTATACATATAGGTCTCAGTAATCGTTTCATAAAAACTTTTTTCATGGGTTTCTTTAGTTATCCTGTTTTGTAAACATCCAGTAATCAAAATTGAAAAGTGTACGGCCAGCTGTAATATTTTGTCCTTTAAAAGCGAAATACAGATCATGAATTCCGTTTACCTGTGCAATCGTTTTTTCAGTAATGGTTTTCCATGCTTCCCAGCCACCGGTGCGGGGTATATTTATGGTGGCAAGGTTAGTGCCTCCTAAACTGTCAATATGCACTTCCAGGATTCCGCCATCTAATCCTGCTGCAATGCTTGCAGAAAATGATTCCGGCGCTTTTTCTCCAAAATCGACGGCCCGTAGTTTTATATAGCCACCCGTACGGATATCGGTGATAAACACACCAACTTTTTTGTTCTCTCCAATTTTGCATTTTTCAGACCAGGCAATGGTCTCGGCTTCTTTACGTTGATAAGGGTTCAGCGTTCCCACAGGTTGAACGCCGGCTTTGGTCATAGTAATGGGAGGTATTGTACCATCAGCATGGTAGGTAAATTCTTCTATAGCTGTGGCGCGACCGTAACTGCCGCCTCCGGGCAATAATCCTGTATGATAAAATAGATAAGATTTGTTTTTGAAGTCTATGATCCCGCCATGATTGGTAAAACTGTTGGTAGGTTGGTCTGTCATAATCTTACCCTGGTATTTCCATGGGCCGGTTGCATTGTCGCTTATGGAATAGGACAAACATTCTGTTCCTTTTGTCATGCCGGCAAACATCTGATAGTATTTACCATTGCGTTTGTAAAACCATGGGCCTTCCACATAAGTGTCTTTGTTTGGTGGACCTTCCTGAGCGGATGGGGATGTATTGGGATTTCTCGGACGCCTTATACCACCAAACGATTCCACCGATTGCGGAACGGTAACGATTTCTCCCGAATAGGAAACCATATCCTTATTCAGTTTTGCATAGTATAAACTGCCATTGCCCCAGTATAAATAAGCCTGGCCGTCATCATCAATAAAAACGGTAGGATCTATATTCGACCAGGAACCGTTTGTGATCAAGGGTTTACCCAATGCATCCTTGAATGGACCTTCCGGTTTATCAGCAACAGCCACACCTACTGCCATATTATTTTCAATCGTTTGTACACAGATATACCAGTAAAATTTTCCGTTACGTTCAATACACTGGCTGGCCCAGGCTCTGTCTCTTGCCCATGAAAAGGATTCCAAAGCAATGGGTGATCCATGATCTGTCCAGTTTACCATATCGGCAGATGAAAACACCCACCACTTGGTCATATAATAAAAATCAAACCCAGGTATATCATCACCGGTATAAACATATACCTTCCCTTTATACACCATTGGGGCCGGATCAGGGGAATAATGTGTTTGAATAACAGGATTCTGTGCAGAGGATACACCTGCTATTGTGCAAATAATAGCTGAAATAAAGCCTCGTGTTAATTTCATTATTTTCATTATTGTTTTTTAATTCATTGTTTCTTTACCAACCGTATATAGTAAACAGAACCGGCAGTATTGCCTGCCTGAGCCTGAAATTTTACACGGATATTTTTTTTGCCTTTGATCATTGCCTCCGGAATTGCATATTCCACATCACGGAATTTTTGCTGGTTCCATTTACCGGTAATGTTATCTGTGATCAGTTTTTCATCATCAATAAAAATGTCGAAAGTTCTGTTTCCTCTCTCATTTCCCCAGTAACGTATCATCAATTGTAAGCCGGTTTCATTTTGGGTGGCCAGTGAATAACTGAAATAACCGTTGTTGCGGGCATCACGCCAAAACTCATCCTGAAAGTTTCCTGTATTTGAATTTTGTTGCTGGATGAAATGATCGGCTTCAGGCTGCTGCTCGCCGGGTGCCACAAAATCAACGGTTCTTTTTTGAAGCGCTATTTTTTGCTTTTCCAG
>CANGOX010000126.1 GCA_947455605.1 Chitinophagaceae bacterium | reverse complement strand
TTCCTGTAACTTTTTGGGATTCAGGCGGATAAAGGGCAACGGCGAGCTGTCTACCGTAACCCGTGATATCAATAATGCCAAAAATATCAAACTTGCCGGATCCTATGATGTAGAGATCACCCAGGGGCCGGTAACCTCAGTAAAAGTGGAAGCAGATGAAAATATCATCCCCTATATCATTACCCGGGAGGAGGGCGGATACCTGGTTATCAGATCCCGTGATAATGTCAGCTTTTCTACTGAACACAATATCAAGATCTACATAACTACCGGTAAGCTCGAAAAACTGCACCTGGCCGGAAGTGGTAATATTATCGGGAAAAATAAGTTCACCGGCGGCAATAAACTCGAATTGAAAATAGCTGGCAGTGGCGATATTAAAATGGACGTGAATACCCCCGATATTGAAGCAGATATTGCCGGTAGCGGTTCTATTACCCTTTCAGGTGAAACAAAAGATGAACGGATCAAGATCAGCGGGGTAGGTGATTATAATGCAGACCAACTAAAAGCAGAAAGCGCCAATATAAAAATTGCCGGAAGTGGTAATGTAAAAGTATTTGCAGACATGAATCTGGATGTGAGTATAGCCGGTTTAGGCTCGGTATTTTACAAAGGAGCACCCAGTATCAAACAAAATATTGCCGGTAGCGGAGAAGTAAAAAAGATCGAATAAGAAAATTCTTTATAATGCCTGTAAAGTAACCGCCATGGTTACTTTTTTTTATGCTGATGAATAGCTTTATATTTATCGGGCTTTAAGTTGTTCTAAGGATGGCACAGGACGGTTTTCGCTCCCGCCAAATTATTTAGGAAGAATAAGCCTGCTTTTTCTTAATTTGAAGCAGAATCCAATAATCAGTAATGAGTATAATACAAAAAATCCTGTTGGTTGAAGATGAGCCTAAATTAGGGCAGGCCGTTCAGGAAGAACTGATTCGTAGCGGGTATCCGGCCGATCTGGCTGTTGATGGACTGGAAGCTTCAAAATTATTTGGCCTCAATACCTATTCACTGGTCTTACTCGATATTAACCTGCCTTATAAGAATGGAGTTGAACTGTGTAAAGAGTTTCGTAACCTGAATAAAAAGATCCCCATTATCATGCTAACTGCAGCAGGCGAGATCAGTGACAAAATTGAAGCGTTCAATATTGGTGCAGATGATTATATCGTTAAGCCTTTTCACTTTGAGGAACTGTTTGCCAGGGTAAAAGTATTTTTGAAAAGGTCTGAGCTTCCATCTGATGTAGACAGGATTGTTGTGGAGGATATGGAGATCAATTTTACCAATAAAACGGTTGTACGTAGCGGCAAATCCATCAACCTTACGGCCAAAGAGTTTACACTCCTGGTATTGCTTGCCAGAAACAGGGAGCGGGTGATCTCTAAACAGGAGATACTTGAAAAAGTGTGGGATCTGAGTTTTGATACCGGCACCAATACCATTGAAGTGTATATCAGTTTCCTGCGCAATAAAATTGACAAACCTTTCGAACATAAGTTGATACATACCAAACCGGGTTTCGGGTATTATATCAAATAAATTTCCCGTGCAATGAACCTGAAATTCCGCTTTGCACTGCTGTTTACTTTTTTTGTTTCGATAGTATTGGCCATTTCTTCCATCACTATCTATTTTCTGTATGAAAGTTACCGCGAATCTCAGTTTCTTGAAAGGGTAAAAACAGAGGGTCAGCAATTTCATAATATCTCTTCTTTATTAACCAGGCCCGAAGGCGGAACTACCCAGGTACTCAATAATATACTGCATTACAGTACCGTTTTTGATGAAAGGATCATCATCCTTGATTCAACCGGGCAGCTGATCAGCAAAGTGCCGGATACTATGCATTTTTCCCTCAAACCGGCCTATCTTAAAAACATAAAAGAACAGAAAGAATATGCCTGGTTCTCTGAGAATAATTACCAGTTTGTAGGGGTTGTGCTGGAGGAAGATAATAGGATATTGGTAGCGGCCGGTTATGATAAAACAGGGTTTGAAAAATCATCTAAACTCAGGTTGATCCTGATCTTTGTTTTTATCGGGGCCATGCTGATCACCGCGTTTCTCGCCTTCTTTTTTGTACGGCAGGCATTTATGCCCCTTACCCGCCTGAGTATGCAGATGAACCGAACTACATTTCAAAACCTGGCTCACCGTATCGCCGTAACAGATGAAGATAATGAGATCAATGATATTGCCCGTAACTTCAATAATATGCTGGAACGTTTGGGCAGGGCATTTGAATTTCAGAAAAGTTTTGTGTACCATGCTTCCCATGAACTTCGCACACCGCTTGCTACAATGCTTTCCCAAACAGAATTGGCTTTGGGTAAACAAATGACCGATGCGGAGTATAAGAAAGTATTACACTCTCTGAAAGAAGACCAGCAGGAAATGATCGAGCTTACCAATTCTTTATTAACCATCTCGCAGGTGAATGATGGTGAACAGGTTCATAACTGGCCCCTGCTGCGTATAGATGAAGTATTGTATGAAGCCATCAGCACTTCAAAAAAAATGTTCCCTGATCTGATCGCAAATATGTCATTTGGTACCATGCCGGAATCTGATGATGACTTTGTAGTTCGGGGAAATGAATCTCTATTGAAATCGGTTTTCACCAATCTCATTAAGAATGCTTTTCTGTATTCGATCGATCAGAAAGTTGATATTACCCTTGAGTCTGATGGTACAGTGATCTTTGTTCATTTTGATAATGAGGGTACACAGCTACCCGCCGATGAGAAGGAAAATATTATGACCCCTTTCTTCAGGGGAGGCAATGCAGCCAAAACAAAAGGGTTTGGATTGGGGCTTGCTATCGTTCATCGCTTTGTTACCCTGCATAAGGGAACCATCAATTATACGCCCATAGCCAACGACGTGAACCGGTTTACGGTTACCTTGAACAAAGCTTCACAGGTTCAGGTATAAAAAAAGCCAGCCTGTATCAGGCCGGCTTCCGGAATTATTTTATTGCGATAAGATTAAGCAGCTACTTTTGCTTTCTTAGCCAGTTTGCTCTTCAGGTTAGCAGCTTTGTTCTTATGAATGATACCGCGTTTAGCCAGTTTATCAATCATAGAAGCTACGGCCGGTAATTGCTCATCGTATACTTTCTTCTCGGTATTAGCTTTGAGCTCACGGATAGCATTACGGGTAGTTTTACCGTAGTAACGGTTACGTTCGCGACGCTTGGTAGCTTGTCTAACATCTTTCTTTGTAGCTGAATGGTTTGCCATTATTCTGTTTTTTTCAGGACGGCAAAGGTAAGGGCTTATGCTGAAAGATGGAAATTTATAGTAAAAAAAATGAAAAAAAGCTTGTAAAGTCAATAAAGTCGGGTAGTCAGGAAGTCAGAAAAGAGAGCGGGAGTCCTCGTCTGGCCTGAAAAAGGCTTTTCATCCGGACTTTCCGACTTACGGACTTTCCGACTTTCCCGCTTAATTTGGGATATTTTATGCCTTCAATGCCCGATATTTGTCCACTATTTGACCCAAAGCAGCACAATTTCCCAAAATGAAGGATTTCTCGTACATCACAAATTCCCATCCGGCTTATATAGAGAGCTTATATAACGAATTCGTTAAAGACCCGGCCAGTGTTGACCCAGACCTGAAAAAGTTCTTTGAAGGCTTTGATTTTGCTGTTTCCAATGGTTTGACTGGTGGAAACGGGGCTTCAACAACGGTTTCTCCGGCCACAACAGACTGGATGAAGGAAATCAGGGTTTACCGTATGATCCTGGGGTATCGAAACAAAGGCCATTTACTGGCCATGACCAACCCCATCCGGGCCCGTAAAGACAGGGGTGCCAATCTGGATCTGGCTTTTTTCGGCTTATCTGATGCCGACCTCAATATTACCTACCAGGCAGGAAACCTGATTGGTCTGGGGGCAACTACGCTTAAAAATATTCTGGCACATCTGCAAAACACATATGCCAATCATGTAGGAATAGAGTTCAAATACATCAGCGATCAAACAAAAATTGACTGGCTTACCAATGAAATGGAAAAAGGCTTTTCATCGCCTTTGGGATTGGATAAGAAAAAGCGCATCCTCGAAAAACTGAATCAGGGTGTGATGTTTGAGAAATTTCTGCACACAAAATATATCGGACAGAAAAGATTTTCACTGGAAGGCGGAGAGACCACTATTGCTGCATTGGATGCGATGATCAATGTGGCGGCTAATAACGAAGTGCATGAAGTGGTGATCGGTATGGCACATAGGGGAAGACTGAATGTGCTGGCCAATATCATGGGTAAGACCTATGAACAGATCTTCAGTGAGTTTGAAGGAACGTCTACACCCGACCAGACCATGGGTAGCGGTGATGTAAAATACCATATGGGTTATGGAAGTGAAGTACAAACAGCGGATGATAAAACCATGCACCTGAAACTGATGCCTAATCCCTCACACCTTGAAGCCGTTGATCCGGTGGTGATCGGTTTTGCCAGGGCCAAGGCAGATGTGATGTACGATAGTGAGTTTGATAAGATCTTGCCGATATTGATCCATGGTGATGCATCCGTTGCCGGTCAGGGTGTAGTGTATGAAGTATTACAGATGAGTTATCTCCGTGGTTATTATACAGGCGGAACGATCCATTTTGTGATCAATAACCAGATCGGGTTTACTACTGATTTTGATGATGCAAGAAGCGCCGATTATTGTACATCCCTTGCTGCGATGGTACAGGCACCGGTATTGCATGTAAATGGAGATGATGCAGAAGCAGTAGTAAAATGTGCTGAGATCGCCACACGTTATCGTCAGGAATTCAACAGCGATATTTTTATTGATATGGTCTGTTACCGTAAACACGGGCACAATGAAGGGGATGACCCCAAATATACGCAGCCGCAGTTATATGCACTGATCGATAAACATCAAAACCCCAGGGAGATCTATACACAATTCCTGATCGAGAATGGCGAAGCCGATGCACAGCAACTGGCCCGCGATATGGAGAAAAAATTCTGGGCCGATCTGCAGGAGCGATTGGATGAGATCAAACAAAATCCTTTGCCCTACCATTACCAGGCACCCGAACTGGCCTGGAAAAGTTTACGCAAAGCAACGGCTGAAGATTTCGACAGCTCACCCAGTACAGCTATTGGTGAAGAGGAAGTAAGAAGATTATTTGCCAGCCTGATGCAATGGCCTGCAGATTTCAAACCCTTGAAAAAAGTAGAAAAGCTTTTACAGGATAAGATCAAATTACTCGAAACAGAACAGAAGATCGACTGGGCAACCGGCGAACTATTGGCTTATGGTTCCTTATTGGTGCAGGGAAATCTTGTACGTATGAGCGGACAGGATGTTCAGCGTGGAACTTTTAGTCACCGCCATGCGATCCTGCGTGATGAGAATACAAATAAAGGGTACAACCGCCTGAATCATTTCCAGGAAAAGCAGGAAAAATTCAGGATCTATAATTCCTTATTGAGTGAGTACGGTGTACTCGGTTTTGAATATGGATATGCGATGGCCAATCCTAATGCATTGGTGATATGGGAAGCACAGTTTGGTGATTTCTCCAATGGTGCACAAACCATGATCGACCAGTTCATAGCTGCAGGCGAACAAAAATGGCAGCGACAGAATGGTGTGGTCATGTTATTACCTCATGGATACGAAGGCCAGGGGCCTGAACACAGCAGTGCACGAATGGAACGTTTTTTACAGTTATGTGCCGAATACAATATGGTGGTAACCAATATCACAACAGCAGCCAATCTTTTTCATGTATTAAGAAGACAGTTAACCTGGAGTTTCCGTAAACCATTGATCAATTTTTCTCCCAAAGGAAATCTGCGTAACCCGGTTACCTTCAGTCATATCAATGAATTCACCAAGGGAGGTTTCAGAGAATTGATTGATGATGTGTTTGTGGAAGATGCTACGCAGGTAAAGAAAGTATTGATGTGCACCGGTAAATTATATTTTGAACTGGCCGATAAGCAGCAGAAAGAAAACAGAAAAGATATTGCGATCGTACGATTGGAACAGGTATATCCTTTGCCACAAAAGCAGTTGGATGTATTACACAGAAAATACAGCAAAGCCACCTGGTTCTGGGTTCAGGAAGAACCTTTGAATATGGGAGCGGCATCCTTCCTGCAAATGAATTTAAAATCTGTAAACTTTGGTGTGATCAGCAGAAATGCAAGTGCATCCACCGCTTCGGGCTATTACAAAGTACATAACCAGGAACAGGCAGAGATCATAGAAACCGCATTCAACATTTAATAAAAATGATTGTTGAAATAACAACTCCAAACCCCAAACACCAAACACCAAACTATTATTTTTTATGATCGATATAAAAGTGCCCACCATCGGAGAATCCATTACAGAAGTGACTTTGTTGAAATGGACAAAGAAAGAAGGAGATTGGGTTGAACGCGATGAAGTGATCGCCGAACTGGAAAGTGAGAAAGCCACATTTGAAGTAAATGCGGAACAGGCAGGCATTTTACAACCCCAGGCAAAAGAAGGGGATACATTGAATATTGGCGATGTACTCGCAAAGATCGACGAAACAGCAGCAAAGCCGGAAGGAAGTACGAAGCCAGAAGTACAAAGTACGAAAACAGAAGTTGCTGTTGCAAAACCACAGACTAACGAAGCGCCTGTAACATCTGTTTCTAATGATATTAAAGCAACACCTGTGGCTTCTGCGATCATTGCAGATAAGAAAGTAGATCCTAAAGCGATCACCCCAACCGGCAGCGGTGGCAAGATCATGAAGCATGATGTGCTGGATGCCTTAGCCAATCCCGGTAAAAAAGCATTTGCCGGTGGCGAATTATACAGCCGTAATGTACGTCAGGAAAAAATGAGCAGCCTGCGTAAAACGATCAGCCGCCGTTTGGTGGAATCCAAGAATACAACCGCTATGCTCACCACTTTCAATGAAGTGGATATGGGCCGCATCATGGATATACGTAAGCAATACAAAGACAAATTCAAAGAGATCCATGGTGTGAATCTCGGCTTCATGAGTTTCTTTGCCAAAGCCTGCGCTATTGCCCTTGGCGAATGGCCTTCAGTAAACGCTTATCTTGATGGTGACCAGATCTTATACCATGATTATGCTGATATCAGTATTGCGGTAAGCACTCCCCGTGGTTTAACGGTTCCGGTAATACGTAATGTAGAAAGTCTGGGCATGGCAGAGATCGAAAAGAAAGTAGTAGAACTGGCCGGTAAAGCAAGAGACAGCAAACTCACCTCAGACGATCTGCAGGGTGGAACCTTCACCATCACCAATGGGGGTGTGTTTGGCAGTTTATTGAGCACGCCTATCATCAATATCCCGCAAAGTGCGATACTGGGTATGCATAAGATTCAGGAACGTCCGATGGCTGTGAACGGACAGGTAGTCATCAGATCTATGATGTACCTGGCATTAAGCTATGACCACCGTATCATTGACGGAAGAGAAAGTGTAAGCTTTTTAGTAAGGGTAAAAGAGTTATTGGAGAACCCGGATTTACTGTTGTTTGGAAAAGATCCTGTGAAAACATTACTCGAAGTGTAAACCCCCAACCCCCTGGGAGGGGGCTAAAATATCCATACAAAAGCAAAAACAATATATTTGACGTGTTGCCATATGGCAACACGTTTTTAATTCCCCCTTCAGGGGGCTAGGAGCTATGCGTTTTCAATCTTATTTCAATACAGCCATTCTTCTGATCCGTCAATATGATGGAAGTACACCGCTTTTGCATTTTCTGAAGCAGTATTTCTCTCAGCATAAAAAGCACGGCTCGAAAGACAGAAAATTCATATCACATCTCTGTTATAACTATTACCGGCTGGGACATGCCATGAAAGAGAACACGGCGGAAGAAAGATTGCGGGTGGCTATATTTCTTTGCAATGATTCAGCAGAAGAGTGGTCTTTATTATTTGAAACAAACTGGTTGGAAAATTGGAAAGATGATCTGAAATTAAGAGTAGCTTTTGTGGCAGGGATCTATTCCACTTTCGCGCTTAATGATATTTTTCCCTGGACAGATGAATTGAGTGAAGGAATTGATCAGGAACATTTCATCCTCTCACATTTCACCCAACCCGATCTTTTCCTCCGCATCCGCCCCGGAAAAGAAAAGGGGGTTTTGCAAAAACTGAATGAGCACCAGATTTCTTTCAGACAAATAGAACCGAATTGCCTTGCATTACCCAATTCCAGTAAAATTGATTCTATACTAGAAATAGATAAAGAAGTAGTGATTCAGGATTACAGCTCACAACGAATAAAAGATTTCCTCCAACTCCAAACCCCAAACCCCTCCCGGCTTAGCCGGGACCAAACTCAACTATGGGATTGCTGCGCAGCCAGTGGAGGTAAATCTATATTAGCATTCGATCTGCTGAAAAATATTGAATTGACGGTTTCAGATGTCCGTCCGGTTATTCTGCGTAACCTGAAAGAAAGATTTGAAAAAGCCGGTATCCATCATTATCAATCCTTTGTGGCCGATCTCGCTGATCCTACATTCACCATTCACCATACACCATTCACCACCATCATTTGCGATGCTCCCTGCAGTGGCAGTGGTACCTGGGGGCGCACACCTGAACAATTGTATTTCTTCACAAAAGAAAAAATTGTTGAGTATGCATCTCTCCAAAAAAAGATCGTGCATACCGTAATGAATAAAGTGGCAGATGGCGGTTACCTCTTGTATATAACCTGCTCTGTTTTCAAAAAAGAAAACGAAGAGATGGTTGCTTTTGTTGGAGAACAACCCGGGTTTGAATTGGTGAAAATGGAATTGCTGAAAGGCTATAACGTAAAAGCGGATTCTATGTTTGCTGCTTTGTTTAAACGAAAATAAATAAGCCGCAGATTCGCAGATTATTTTTCAATCTGCGAATCTGCGGCTCGAATACATATTTCCAATACTATTGAAGTATTAATTCTCCACGCTGAATGATCCCGCCCCCGATCACATCATTCCCTTCATAAAAAACAGCACTTTGTCCGGGAGCAATTCCCTTTACATTTTCATAGAAGCGGGCACGGATGCCATTTTCGCTGGTATATAAATTACTGAGTGCACCACTGTCTTTATAACGGATCTTGGTGATGGCTTCCATACCTTCTGTAATGCCATCATATTTCATCCAGTTGAGCTTTCCGATCAGCATGTCATTCTGCTCCAGATCAACTTCATCGCCCAATACTACTGTATTCGTATCCGGATCGATAGAAGTTACATACACCGGGTGACCCATGGCAATTTCCAATCCTTTACGCTGGCCAATGGTATAAAAAGGATAGCCTTTATGTTTTCCTAATTTCTTGCCTGTCTTATCTACAAACCATCCGCCGTTTACCTTTTCTTCCAATCCGTCTACACGTCTCTTTAAGAAACCGC
>CANGOX010000125.1 GCA_947455605.1 Chitinophagaceae bacterium | reverse complement strand
GTTTTCCTTCCTCATCCATACGATAGCCCTTGGCATCATTGAATCCTTTGAAAATAGTGGCTGTGGTATTTTTTGTGAGGTCTACCCTTACAACAGTGGGTTTCACCTGCGCAGCATTTGTTTTTTTAGTGGTCTCTAATACCAGTACTGTTCCTTTCTTATTAAAATAGAACTCACTCACCAGAGGAAAGCTTTTTGTTATACCAGTGGACAGATTTTTCAAGACCAGCTCCGTTCCTTCTTCAAAGGGATCTTCCGGTGTTTTGGGCGTGGCAGGTAACGGATCCCTGCCTGGTCTGCGCAATACAGACATTCCTTTTTCTTTGATATCATTGGCTTTGTTACGGATACTATCCGCTACATGCACTAAGCTATCGGCCATAGAGATCATATTATTGATCCTGGTGGCGGAATCCAGCTCCGGCCTTTTGCCCGCTTCCGGTAATGGCTTATCCAGTAAATACGCCAGCCACATACCCGACTCATCGGGAACTTTAAAACTTTTAAGCCGGGGCACTTTTACGATATTGTCTTTGCCCAATTCAATGATCACCAAACTGTCTTTGGGCATTTCATCTGCTTTCTTCTTCTTGATCCTGGCATCCCTTGTGTCTTTGAAGGCGGGTTTAATTCGGCAGATCACAAAGCGGCTGTCTTCGGTGATCACGGCACCATAGCCACGCGATATTTCTTTTTTATAATCGCCATTGGCAGATTGAACATATAAAATGCCATCCCCTTCCTGAGGGTTCACTGCATAAACAAGGTATTTTCCATCGTTGCTGATAGAACGGTCGTTAATACTTTGCCAGCCATCATAAACGGAATGATCCAGGGGCTTTTTCTGGGCAATAACCTGTATGGCGAGCATACAAAATGAAACAAAAAGTAGCTTCTTCATGTACAGTTAGTTTTGGGTGATCCGAAGATAACCAAAGTACGCACATGAATCAGGCCGGTTTGACAGAATTTTATGAATGGATGAACAGACGGATCCCGGGAGAAAGATCCCCGATTAATTACCAAATTTCTTACGCAAAGCCTCCTTACCTAGTGTCATCATATCTTCTGAGCCAAAATTGATCAGCTTGTCTACAAAATTATTTTTAGATGATTCTTTCACTGCAACCTTTATCGTATAATAACCTAGTCCCCAGCATTTCGCAAGCCCCTTGTCAGTTTTATAATACCCGGCAGAACGTGGAACCAGGAACGACTGGCCGATACAACTTGTATTTTGAAGATCCTCATAATATTTAGCATACCCGGGCTCATTGGGATCCAGGGGCGCATTTCTCACAGAATAAATGAATTTACCAACCAGTACTTCCCTGTTCATATCCCCATCGTTGATAAAGGATGAGAGGATGCTGATCTCAAAATCCATATTCAGTTTACTATCTTTCTCAGGTACGGCTACCCTTGGTTTTTTGAGAGTTAAGCTTTCGAGCGACAGTCGGAAAATACCGTTATTAAGCATTTCCTGTAGGTCTTCAAGTTCTGTATCCATGGTGAAGCGTGCGGTAAAAGCCGTATCTGCTGCTCCTCCTTCCTGCACATTCAATAATCGCGATACAGTAAAACCTGTGAAGCGGATCCCTGTTGGATCAAAAGGGCCATCCCCGGAAATATCCTGGTAAAACCTTTCGTCTTTTTTGGAAAAATTGTATGACGAAGAATATTTTTTTTGCCGGTTATCGATCATCTTTTGAATACCTTCTACCACTTTGGAAATGAGTATCCCGCTAGCACCACGGGTAGTCGCCTTTTTTTCCGAATCAGGCAGCTTCTGAACTTTTAGCTTGTCGAACGATAAAGCATTACGACCTGCATCAATCTTCATTTCAAATTTCTCAGCTTGTGATCCTGACTGAGCCTGAATCGTACCTGATAATAAACACAAGACTGAACAAATCAGTAAAAAAAGTTTCACATACTTACCCATACCTACGAATTAAAATTGACTAATAGATGAAATGATAAATTACTCTTTGTTTATAATTTAGGTTTGATGCGAAATATTACATCAAATATGGTTCCTTCAGAAGTTTCGCCTCTTGCCGACGCTCCTTCATAGGAAGTTTTTAATAATAATTGCATGGAAGTTAATCCACCCCTTGCTCCGGTTCCTTTGCTGGTTGCAATACTTTCCAGATCCAGCTCAGCTTTGCTGGCAAATACTTTGAAGATTTCCATACCATAAGGAGGGCTGATCTTTACTTTGTAATTATCGGGTGTAATAGTGAAGGTTTGACCTGCACTGATCTTCAGCTTAGCAGGTTCGAGGTCACCATAATAAAGTCTCGTATGCTTGTCCTTTTTCGGAAGAATCGGATTGATAATACCATCAGGTTGCAGATCCAGTATATTAAAATAGGCCGCATCTGTTCCTTTATTCGTGATAGAGAGTGCAAGGTATTCCCCCTCCGGTATTTCCAGGATCCCGTTCACCATCCGTTTGGCAATATTTTCAGGATCGGCTTTTCCATCAATAATGGGAATCAGGTTTACTTCGAGGTCAATACCTTTTTCTTTTGAGGTAAGGGTTGATAAAAATGAATATTGCGCAAACTGGGTAAGCTTGACTTGTAAGGTGTCATTTACATTTTTATCATTTTTTAATCTGCAAAAAAGATATCCATTGGAGCTCACACGCAGGCAGACAGAATCGTTCTCCTTAGTGATCCACAACTCGGGCCGATTATTGAATACCACAGAGGGATGGCCAGACAATGCTTTTTGAAGACTTACTGAATCGGCAGCAGAAAAACCCGTAGTTATGGATGCGCCTTTTTTTGAAGAGGGTCCCTTAATCTGAATAGCTACCTTATTAATGGAATAGATCGGTGTGTTAATAAATGCCCAGCCATCGCCAGGCCGTGTAATCGTTATCTTCTGATCCAGATCCACATAGGCAGATAAATTATTTGCTATCACTACTTTGCCTTTTGCCAAAGGACTTGCTTTATCGGGATCGATAGTGCCTGCCGGATAAATAGATAGCGTAGCTCCTTCACCTAATCCGGCAATTTTTCCGGTTTTCAATTTTATGCGATTGCCGGCAAGTAAAGAATCAATTTCCACAAAAGGTTTCTGGGGAACAAAATCACCCCCAAACAATTCTCTGTCTACGCCATTCCCTTCCAATATCGGATGCTGATCTGGAACAAGACTGGTTATATAACTTTGCACTTTTGCAAACAGACTCCGATAGGTAGTTCCGGGTGTGAGATTGATAAATGATTTATACATGGAATAGCTGAGCGGCCCGATACCTTCATCCTTTTCATCATGGGCTTCTGTATCCAGTTCTTCGGGGCGTGTAGCAGAGATCACCACAAATGGTGAGAGCTCAGGCTCATTTGCGGCATTGGCAATCGTTTTTCTTAAAAACAGCGAAGAATCGGATCGTTTATGGTTCGCGGGATTAAAGCCCTCACTGGTTAAGGGATCAGAAACACCGCGTACCTTATTAGCTCCTCTTGTGGAGCCTCCGGAACTACAGAAGTCAAGAAATACACAGAGATCGCCTTTCGGGCCAAGTTTGGCACGGATTTTTTTTAACATATCACCCAACAAATGCCCACGTAGATATTTTGCCTGCACCTTTTCAAATGGATTTTTTTTGTTCGCACGGAGCAAAGCGTCATACGGAACCACACATTCATCCAATCCATCAATTTTACTGTCATTATCCGATTCCAGTTGACGGCCATGACAGGAAAAGTGAACCATCACCACATCACCCGGCTTAACCCTTGCAGTTAGCTCTGCAAATGATTGTTGGATACCCGGCAAAGTGGCCTGTTCATCTTTTACACGTATGATGTTCTTATCTGCAAAACCCTGCACTGCCAGGGCTTTCTCCAGATGGGCCAGGTCATTGAGGCTTGAAAGCGTAGAATAGAGACCTTGCGCAGGATAATTTCCAATACAAACCAGTAATGCGTGTTTGTTCTTGGCTGCATCCTGCCCCTTCAGTATCCCTGCAGTTAAAAGAAATACAATGAAAATAAAAATTGATCTCATAGATAAATGATAAAAGTCGAAAATTATTTTTTAACTAATCCCGTGATCTTACCTGCAATTGTTTTTGCCAATGTTGCTTTATCTGTAACGGTTCCTTTTGCAACAAACTCTCCTGCTTTTGCATTCTGGTGCAACAGGTTTACCGATACCGTGATCTCTTTTCCTTTTACATCATAACGTCCGGTTACCTGGTACACATCAGAGGAAGTATTCTCAGGGATAAATACATAAGAACTTCCCATATCTGCCAGTGCCTTATTATTCAGTTCTCTGTCTACCTCTCCGGCTATATTCAATTGATCATTCAACAAAGTAAGATCGCCAATGAAACGAGATCTGGTCATGATCTTTTTACGGGCAGACAGTTTAATGCCCGACACAACCTGTTCATCCACCATACCCACATCAAAACTATTGGCACCAATGATCCGGGGATCCTGTACACCGCCTATTTCCCTTGCCAGCACTTTTACATTTTCAGATGCATTGGCAAACCAGCCGGTTACATCAATGAATTTATTATCGCGCAAACCATTGCCTAATTTGATACCGGATAATAAACTATAGGTAAGCAACCCCTGCCCAAACTGACTGGTTTCAAAAGCCGGTTTCCCGGAAGCGGAAGCGCATAAAATAAAACTGCCGGTATTATCTTTCAACTTCTCCAATGCTCTTACATTGTCGGCCGGTACTTCTCTTTTGGTGTTGCCCAGCAGATCATCAGCAAACTGACCGCTATTGCAAGCATCGAGTATCATGATCTTCTTTCCGGCATTGATCTTTCCGATCAGCCCTATCAGTTCTTCCGTACTGATGGCTACTTTATCCTCTACGCCTTCGATCACAAAATCTGCCGCATCTGCTGCCAATAAATATAAAGTTCTGCTTCCACCCAATAACACACCATGCCCGGCAAAAAAGAAGACCATGATATCATCAGCCGTAGCCGTTTTGGCAATCTCCTCCAACCTTTTTATTATATTCTCCTTCGCAGGCCAATGATTACTGGTTGAATCCATAGATATATACATATCCGTAAATACATGTTGTTTATTATCTGATTCCAATAATTTTTTAGCAGAGGCGGTTATGGCAGATGCCAGGCTTTCCGCATCATGTGAAGCATAATTCAGTTTCAAACGGGGTTCTTTGTATTGATTGATCCCTACGGCAACAATGTACATATTAGGGGTTGCAGTACTTTTTTCCATTACCGGCCCCTCCCCATCACCGCCACGGGATGTCATGGTATTGTCTGCACAATTGGCTTTCACTGAAATTTTATTGGTGATACCGGATACAAATTTTTGTTTGAGATCATCCAGATTCACTTCCAGTGTATACAGATTGTCCGACTTTGATAAAGCCGAAGGCTGGTATTCCTTCACTTTGGATCCATTTACAAATACCTGTACCAAACCAAGCCCACCATTCCGTTCTAAGATCGTATACTTATATTTTCCTTCATTTAGCCCAAGGTTGGTTACGATCGGTATATAATCACATAGATAGGCATCAGATATTCTCTTGGCTTTTATTTCCGACATGGCATTACGCATGATCTTTCCTGCCAGGCCCGGCTCCCAACTCAGGTCTTTCAATTGCGAAAGATCAATGATCTCAGTTCCACAGGTATAATATAAAAGATTACGGGCACCCTGGGTTCCATCATATCTTCCCAAACCGTCGTATACCAGGTAATCAGTGGAATCAACCGCAAAAAAACTGTATTTCAGGTTTCCGGTGGTGTCCCAAACTTTGAGTGTATTATCATCAGAATTGGTAAGTATAAAATCTCCATTGGGGCTATAAACAGCTCTTGAAACTGTGTATTCATGACCAACCAACTTATGTAATTGTTCTCCGGTATTCGCATCATAGATAACGGCAAGATTTCCATCAGCAACTGTAATCACTTTTGAACCATCCGGACTAAAAGATGCTTCAGAAAGCCGGTTGGTGTTACCTCCTGTTCCTGTTCCCAATAAAGCTCCTGTATTCAGATCCCAGATCTTTAGTTTTGCATCTGAAGAAATGGTGACCGCTTTATTTCCACGCTGATCCAATGCGCCAAAAGTGGATTTGCCTCCTTTAGTAATGTCTTTGATCTTTTTGCCTGTTTTAGCATCCCAAAGAGTAACTATCCTGCCATCACTGTTCGATGCGGTAAGCAGCTTTTTCCCATCTGCACTAAGCGATGCGGAAAAAGCAACCATCATACCGCTAAAGTGAATCACCTTTAAAGTTTTCAGATCAATCAATACAATACCTCCTAAACTATGAACCAATACCTGCGTATTATCTGGGCTGAACTGAACAGAACGGAAATTTGTTTCAAACTCCATGCTGTACAGTTTTTTGATAAGCTGTCCGGTTTTTACATTCCATAAATTCACTACTCCATTGCTGGAACCGGATACAAGTCTGGTTCCGGTTGAATCAAACCCTACTGCAGAAACTTCATCTTTCATGGATCTGATATTCTGTAAAAGTGCTCCTGTTTTTACATCCCAGATTCGTATCGTATTGTCTTTTGAAGCCGTTGCCAGCTTGCTGCCATCTTTGCTGAACTCTGATGCATACACGGCATCCCTATGACCTCGTAATACTTGTACAAGCTTACCCATCTGCAGATCCCATATTCTGGCTATTCCATCCTGTCCGCTTGTTGCCAGTAATTTACCATCCGGACTAAACCGTTCAGAAAAGGTGGCCGAAGTATGTCCTTCGAGTATTAATTCCTTCTTAAAGGTTTTGGCATTAATCACAACTGCCATGGCATCATATAAAGCTGCAATGATCTTGGTGCCGGCCAGATTATATTTTGCAGAGGTGACACCCATATCCAGTGTGGCGTTACCCAATGCTTTTCCGGTAGCCAGATCCCATACAATGGCGAGGTGTTCATGTGTGGTAACCACCTGGTTATTGGAAGAACTGAAATCAATGTTATGAACAAACCCATCTTTTGCTTCCAGTGTTTTTGATAAAGATCCTTTTCCATTTTTGATATCCCAGATCCGCACCACGGTTCCTTCTGCTGTGCCGAATTGAGTGCCATCTTTATTTACAGAGACCGATGTTATCCTTGCCACAGACTTGGGGCTTAGCTGAACGGAGCTGCCTGTAGTCAGATCCCATAAACGAACCGTGCTGTCGAATGAACCGGTTACCAATTGGCTGCCATCCGGACTGATCTCGAAAGAAGTGATCCACTGTGTATGGCCTGTTGTGGCAAATGTTCGTTTCCCCGAATCAATATTCCATACACTAACCGTATCATGACTGGTGATGGTTACTACATCGTTGGAATTTGGCCGGAAAGCCGCACCTGTTATCATCAGATCCGGAGCGAGCCCTTTGATAACAGATCCATCGCGGGGATCACAGATGGCCAAACCGTTCTGAAAAGCCAGGATCATTTTTGAGCCCTCTTTATTAAACTGTGCATTGACCACATTTACCTTATCCAGTTTATAACTTTTGATCAGATCACCGGTTATTGCATTCCATAAACGGAAACTGGAATCGCCTTTGTAAACTTCATTATTGGAGATAGTGACAACTTTTGTTCCATCAGGACTGAAAAGCGCTCTCGAAACAGAACCGGTATGTCCTTTTAAAGAAGAAAGTAACTGGCCTGTTTCTGCATTCCAGATCTTTGCAGTAAAATCTACTGAAGAGGTAAGGATCTTTTTGCCATCCGGGCTATATGCGGCGGTAGTTAGTTTATCCGTATGCCCTACCGGTAAGATCAGTTTTCCGCTTTGTGCAACAACTACACAAACGAAAAAAATACAGCTGAATAAGACCAGAACTTGTTTCATACAAAAGGTTGTTTTAAAAATACTCATTCAGATCCGCATTATCTAGTATTGTTTTTTAGAAATGCTACAACTTCGGCTACGATTCCAAGTGCAATTGTTCCTCTTTCGTTAACAGATCCGGTCTTTTCAAAATCCGTTTCTTTATTGTCGTTATGAATCAGCGATATTTTAACGGTCAGTTTCCCATTCTCCACCAGGTAGCTGCCTCTGATGGAGTAAGCATCCGGAGATGTATTGGCTTCAATAAAAGAAAGCGGGCTTTCCACTCCCATTGCCGACCGAATATTGAGCACACTGTCTACCGTATTCGACAGGTGCAGGTTGTCGATCATATCAGTGGTCTTGAATAAAAAGGATCTCGCAAATACTTTTTTACGATTGGCCAGTTTGATATTTTGTATCATGGCCGGATCCACCATTCCCACAGCAAAACTGCCATTACCAATGATCTTGGGATCCTGCCTGTCGCCAACTTCTCTGGCCAGTTCGGTTACCGTTTTTAAAGCGGCATTAAACCACTGTGTAACCCCAATGAATTTATTCTCCGTTAATCCATCCTGGTTTTTGATACCTGATAATAAACTGTAGGTTAACAGTCCCTGTCCAAACTGTGTGGCTTCAAATGCAGGGCGGCCCGATGCGGATGCAGCAAGAATATAAGTTCCTGTCTGGTCTCGCAGGTTTTCCTGTGCCCGGGCAAGGTCTGCCGGGATCTCCCTTTTTCCTAATAACTGTTGTGCATCAACTGCCTGACCGCTGTTACAGGCATCTATGATCAATACCTGTTTATTGGCAACTATATTCCGCATCAGCTCACTCAGCTCTTCAAAACTGATGGCTACATCTTTCTCAACTCCGGTAAGATTAAATGCAGCAGCATCCTGGGTTAACAAATAAAATGTTTTTTGCCCCCCCTGTAAAACACCATGCCCTGCAAAGAAGATCACGAGTATATCATCTGCAGTAGATTCTGCCGCTATTTTGATAAACCGTTCTTTAATAGCCTGTTTGTAGGGTTTATTGGGATTATTCTCTTCTGTACTGAACACATAACTCTTTACATGCTGCACACTATCGGTATTCAATAATTTCTTAGCAGCGGGAGTAAGTACCGAGGCAAAACTTTCCGCGTCGGTTGAGGCATAACGAAGCTTTAACTCCTGTCCTTTATAGTCATTGATCCCAATGGAAACAATGTACATGTTAGGATTGCCTTTTTTATTGTCAAGCACCGGTCCTTCTCCTTCACCTCCTCTTGAGGTCATGGAACTGTCTTTGGTGGTGGCTTTTACCGTGATCCGGTTGGCAATGCCTGATGCAAAATACCGCTCAAGTTCTTTTGCAGGCACTGAAAGACGGTATTGATGCAGCCCCTCTTTTGTAAGCTTTCCCGGCTGGTAGTTTTTTACCAGCTTACCATTGATAAATAATTGTATTTCTCCTATACCACCATTTCTTTCACTGATGAGGTAATTGTAATTTCCGTTCACAAGGCCTTTCTGTTCTACTTCGGGTGTGAAATTACAGATACTGATATCCGATAATTTTTTGGCTGTGATCTGTTCTTTATTATATCCCTGGAGTTTTGATACCAATCCGGGTTCCCAACATAATTTTTCAAATTGTTC
>CANGOX010000124.1 GCA_947455605.1 Chitinophagaceae bacterium | reverse complement strand
GTACGGCGATCGCTTCGGTGAAGCTGGTCATATATAATCAATGGGGTGGACAGATATTCATTTCAACAGATCTGTTGAAAGGTTGGGATGGAACACGCAATGGACAGAATTCGCCTGCTGGTTTATATAGTTATGCGTTGGAGGCGATCATGCAGGATGGGAAACGGATAACAAAAGGTGGATCTTTTAACCTGATCAGATAATGATCAACCAAACAAGTGCTTATGCGTAAGCTGCTTTTATTATGGATAACGGTGCTGCTCTTTTTTACAGATGATGTGCATGCACAGACAGATCCTCATTTTACGCAGTATTATGCGTATCCTTTATGGTTAAATCCGGCTTTAACGGGTGTGATCGATGGCAACTATCGTGTGGGTATTAATTACCGTCAGCAATTGCCCGGCTTATACTCACCGATGATCACACAGGGTGTTACTGCGGATATTGCTTTACCAAGGGGGTTTGGTTTGGGAGCTACTTTATTAAATCAAGGTTCTGCCAATGCCGGATATCATTTTACGAGTGGATATGTTTCTGTTTCTTATCATGTACTGCTTTCCAGGTTTGGAATGCTGAGCAGTGGCTTTCAATTGGGGATGCTGAACAGAAAAATTGATGCCGGTAATTTTCAGTTTGGTAACCAGTTCAATCCATTATCGGGCTTTGATCCTTCTTTGCCTTCCAGTGAGGTCTTTCAACATCAATCAGCCACATCCATGGATGGAAGTTTGGGGCTAATGTATTTTGATGGAGATCCTGCAAAATCTGTGAATGCTTTTTTCGGAGTCAGCTTGTATCACCCTACACAACCCAATAATCAATTTATTTCAGATGCAACGGACAATATCATTCCAATGCGTTATTCGATGAATGGGGGAGTACGTATACAAATGGGCAAAAGTGCAGAACTCATCCCTAATATCATTTATCAACAACAGGGCAATGCCCATGAAGTAACAGGTGGTATGGTTTGCAATCTTACGATTGAAGAAGGGAAATTTCTAATGCTGGGCGGAACCTACCGGTTAAATGATGCATTTGCACCTAGCCTGGGCCTTCATCTGAATGGATTAAGTATCGGGTTCAGTTATGATATCAATACTTCACAGATCAAAACAGCTTCCGCTTCCAATGGAGGTTATGAATTGTCGATCAGTTTCACCCATCATAAAAAAATACCGGAGACAAGATTTATATGCCCACGATTGTAAAACAAATAGTCACTTCCTTATGTAGTATACTGCTTATCAATGTAGCGTGCTGTATTCCTTTGTGTACGGTGGCTCAAAGCACTGGTCAACTAAAACGGGAGGGTGATGCCAGTTTTGCAAAAGCAGATTATTACAATGCGATCAAAATGTATTCAGCGATACTGTACGACAGTCCGTTGGTGAATAAAATCCCTTCGTTGGTCTATCCGTTCCGCCCCGTGAACCAGTTGCCCAAAAAAATAAAAGCCACTCAAAAACCTTTACTGCAATATCAGTTAGCTGAATCCTACCGGCTTTGTTATCACTATAAAGAAGCGGTACCCCAGTACGAACAATATATTTCATCACTGGATACACGTTTTCCACTGGCCCGTTTATGGTATGGGCTCTGCCTGCTCGCTAATGACCAACCGGATAAAGCGATCCTTTCATTAAACGCATTTTTACAGAAATACAAAACCGTGGATAGCTTTGCACAAAAAGCAAAGCAGGCTATCGTGAACAGTAATTTTGCGATGGCACAACGTAGTAAAAAGCCTGGAGGAATCGTAACTAAACTCAATTCTGCCGTTTCTGCAGATGGATCCAATTTCGGATTACAGAAAGCCGATGACAGTAGCTTCCTGTTCACAACCTCCAGACATGAACTTGATAAAAATAAAGAGAAGATCTATCCGGTTCGTTTGTATGCCGGTAGCCTCAATAAGACAGAAATTAAAAAAATAGACGGCTTCCCTGGCAGTGATATAAATATGGCAACGCCATCCCTTTCTGTAGATGGGCTAACTTTATATTTCACGGGATGGAAAGAAGATGGGACGTCTAAAAAAACATACTACCGAATCTATTACCTGACCAGGAAAACTGTTACAGATCAATGGTCTTCTCCTGTTCTCTTACCTGTATCTGTGAATAGGGAAGGGTTTCATGCAAAGCAGCCTTTTATCACCAGAGACAATAAACATTTATTATTTGTGTCAGACAGGCCCGGTGGATCGGGTAAGAATGATATCTGGATAGTGGAAATGAATGGTCATACACCTGTTAGTAATGCAATCAATGCGGGGAGTATCGTAAATACTGAAGGGGATGAGGCTTCTCCATTCTATAATGCAATATCGGGTGATCTTTATTTCAGTTCAAATGGAAGGATCGGTATGGGTGGCATGGATATTTATAAGATCAAGGGTAATCTTTCTTCTGTACAATGGACAGGTACAGCAACCAATCTCGGTGTACCCTTTAATTCTGTTAAGGATGATGATTATTTTTCAAAAGATGCAAATTCCGATACAGCTTATCTCAGCTCAGACAGGGCCTCCACCTGTTGCATGGAGATCTTTAAGGTAGCACCTCTGCCACAAAGGGATACTGTTGTGATGTACGTAAACTCTCCCCCAAAGCTCATTGATACGATCTATGTTGTAAGAGATGAAAACAAACGATTAATGGATTCTGTGAACGAAGTGACAGTTGACAGGATGTATGTGAACTATCGTTTTGCTAGTACGAAGATCCGTAAAGAAGATCGTCCGCAATTAAACAGGATCGTGCAGATGTTGAAAAAAGATCTTAAACTGAATATGCTTGTAGCTTCTTTTACTGATTGTATCGGTTCTGAATCGGCCAATACCCTCATATCCAGAAAGCGTTCAGCCTCTGTGAAAGCCTTTCTCATAGAAAATGGAATTGAGCCCTCCCGGATCAATGTTGATTTCTTCGGAAAAAAACATTTTGTACTGGCATGTAAAGAAGATACTTCCTATAACACTGAGAAACAAATGGCCAACAGGCGATCAGACCTGATCGTAACTACAGAAAAGAATCCAAAATGGATACCTTCAGGAAAGGAACTGGATATTGAAAAAGGATCAACTTTGTATCCCCAAACACCTTTACATACCGTAGCAGTTGAAAAACCGGCTAAATTACCGATAGATAGTAAGCAGATAGGAGAGGTAATCATAGCAGATAAGAAGATAACCGAAGAAAAACGTGAAGGAAAAAATGAACCGGTGATCACTGCTGATAAAAAACAAAATGCCGTGCCGGCAATTATTTCAGGTATTGTTAAATTAGAAAAAACAGTCGACCCCAAAAAAGAAACGGTTAATTCAAATAACAAGCCCGTAAGTAAATATCGTATCCCTGCTGTTAAAAGTGCAATCGGAATGAATTCCGTTAAAAAATCCTCAACAGAAGAGAAGGAGCAGTTGAAGACAAAGTACAATCTTTCGCTTAAATCAGAACTTACTGCAAAAGCGACTCCGGAATTGTATCAAAAACCGGTTATGGCTAAACCAATCGACAGTGCACCCAAAACTTTGCATATTGCCGAATTATTGGATCTAACACCGCGTTTGAAAAGGCCTACAGTTATTGAACAAATGACAAGTCGAACACCAAAGAGATCATTTGAAGTATACTCCATGTCAGATTCTGTAAAAGTTGAATTATATGATAATGGTGTTTTTGATTATGATACGGTTTCTGTGATCTACAACAAATCACTCGTAGTTTATAAAGAAATGTTACGTACCAATAGACCAATTACTTTTTATGTGAAACTGAATACAGAACCCCGTAAGAATGAAATGATATTCTTTGCTGAGAACCTTGGACTAACACCGCCTAATTCGGCTTTGATGATCATTACGGATGGAGAAAAGAAAAGAACGGAGATCAATGTGTCCAGCGATCTGGATCACAATTCGGTCATCTACTTTATTAAAGTGAATAAGAATAAAAAATGATGATCAGAAACGGGTACATCTTAATTTGTCCAGTGTTGAATTCCGGATCTTTAGAAAATCACGGTAAACCAATGAAAATTCCAGCCCGCCCCGCCAGTTGGAAACCACTTTCAATTTGGAGATATTTACATCGTAACTGATACCTACGCTTAAATGATTGAAACCTATCTTTACAACAGGGATCAAAGCATCACCCCATCTCATAAAACTTCCTACATAAAGTATATCCGGGTCGCCATTGTCATATTCAATAATATTGATGCCATACATTACACCACTAAGTAATTGCCTGCTCTGATTCTGCATGAATACATCCGTAAACGCCATCAAATGGCCACGCTCACCGGATGGTACATTGATTCCTGCATTGAAAGTTATTTTGGGCAGTAAAAAGCCATCGATATTTCCTGTGCTTGATTTAATAACTGGATTTGTGATGTGCGACATACCTACCGCGATATAAAAATTGGTCTTGTCCCTGATCGTACTGCTGAATGACAGTCCTGCATTCACATCCCAATAAGAATACCCATTATTAGTTATCGGTTGCATGCTAGCATTGGAAGGCTCGTATGAACCACTTTGAAACTGATCCCCCATTTTTAATTGTGTAGCATCAAACTGGCTGGATACGGGCCCGGCCTGGAATGCAGCAGTAAGATAAGTGTCACTTTCCTCGCTTAATGATTTATGAAAACTCAATGAGGGCAGGATCTGTGTTCTTTTCAGCCGGATATCGCCCGCAGCATCCACACTCATTTGTGAAGCAATGGTGATCAGATCATGTTTGCTGCCTATTGGGATCTTATGCTCAATATTAAGTGAAGTGGTACGATAGGGAACAGTAACACTTCCCCATTGGTCGCGGTACGACATAGATACCCGAAGATCTCCGGTGAATAATCCCGCAAGGGCAGGATTGCGTAATAAAGGTTGTTCATAGAACTGCGAGAAAGTAAAATCCTGTGCCCTGGCAATTCCGGCAGATAGAACCGCCATGAAGAGCAGACTTGTTTGTAAATTTTTTCTCATAAGATCTGATTTACTTATTTCAATATGCCAACGTTTCCTTTAAATATTGTAGGTAAGCCTTTCTCACAGATTACTTCACACATATACACAAAAATGTCTGGTGAAGCGGGTTTGCCTCTTACTCTGCCATCCCAGCCATAGGCCGGATCTCCGGGCATGAAATTGGTCTTCTCAAAAACCACTTCACCCCAACGATTAAAGATTCTGAAGCTTTTGATCATTTTCACGCCTTTACCTTGTACGATCAACAGATCATTTATGCCATCACCATCTGGTGTGAATGCATTGGGAATAAATATTTCTGTAGCCGGACAAAATGTTTTGATCATGATCGTGTCTGTACTGGTACAACCATACAAATTAATGGCGAGGCAGGAAATGGTAGCATCATTGGTAACTTTAACCGTTGGTGTAGCACAGTTGCGGCAGGATAATTCTTCCTGGCTGCTCCATGTCCATTTGCGGATCTCCTGGGTTTGTCCGGTTGCATTTAATTTGTAAACCGTTCCAGCACTTAGTACAGTGTCTTTTCCGATATTGATTGGGGTAGATCGCCCTACAGCAATATGTACTTCAGCTGTATCGGTAAAACAACTGAAATCGTCTTTCCCGATAACATGATAGGTAGTGCTTATTTGCGGACTGGCAATTGGTGAGGATGAATGTTTATTACTCAAACCGGTTTCCGGATACCAGGTATAGCTGGTAGCACCAGAAGCAAATAATTGACGGGATTGTCCAGCACAGAGGGAATCTCCTTTTACCGATAACATTTTAAAAGGTTGAACTACGCGTATCTGTGCCGTTTGTGTTTGACTGCATCCATATTCATTGTAACCTATTACTTTATACTGCTGATTCGTAAGTGGTTTCACTCTCGCAGAACCACAGCCATTGCACAGAACATTGTTCTGGTTATCTGTCCAGATATAACTCAAGGCACCTGATGCTGCCAGTACAACGGTATCTCCTTTACATATAGTAGGACTCGTGCTAATGGTAAGAGCCGGCAGTGCATGGATCATGATCTGTTTGTAAACAGAATCAAAGCATCGGTTAATAGTAGCAACCGTTAATTTGATCGTGTATTTACCATCACTGCTGTATTGAACGGTTATGATTGAATCATTTTTTCTGATACCATTGCCCAGGTTCCAAAGCATGCTTACGATCGAATCCTGAGAATTGATTTCGGAGCTAACCTTTAACATCTGACTTTTGCAGGCATCGGCTATGGCATTGATATTTGCTTTCGGATATTCATAAACAATTACTGTATAACGTGCCTGTGTTGTATGTATACATCCAGTATTGCTTACCACACTCAGGCTGATGTCTCTTACCCCTTCTGTTGTGAATGACAGGCTGATATCCTTACTGATAAGCGTATCTCCGTTGCTATACCATTTGTAATCTTTTATGCCAAAAACAGATTGACTGGTGTTGTAAAACCGATAGGTGGTTTTGCCACAATCGTTGATGCTCGATAGGTTAAACTCAGAACTTACATTATCTACTCTGATCTTAACCGTATCTGTCGAATTAACACAGATGCCATTTGATATTGTCCAAACGAATTGATAGGTGCCGGTTCGCAAGCCGGTTACCGTTGAATTAGGTGAGGATGGATTGGAAAAGTAAACTGTTGAAGGGCCTGAAACAAAACTCCAGGTTCCTGATCCTGACTGTGCAGTATTTGCTTCCAGTTTTAGTGTACTGTTCGCATTACAGAGTACCTGGTCTGCTCCTGCATTGGCAATCGTAACCTGGTCAATAACAGTTATAGAGATGGTATTCGAATATTGTATTGAACAGGCACCATTCTTAACAAGTGCCCGGTATTGTGAACTTGCGGTTACATTTATATAGGAGAGTGTATCAGACATAACCGGAATGATCTTCCAGGTATTTCCCTGATCAACTGATGATTCCCAATGGAGGATATCTCCTGTTCTTCCTTTCAGTATGATAAGCCCGGTATTATCCGCATTACAAACAATCGCATCACCGGAGGCAGTTCCTGCTACTGTAGGAGTACTCACTGTAATAACAGCAACAGTTGAATAGGCTGCAGTACAAACACCGCTTTCAATCAATACACGATACCAGGTTGTTGTTGTTACACTTGTATAAGTGTAAATAGAATCGGTATGCTTTATCACTGTCCAGGTATGGCCATTGTCAACTGATGATTCCCATTGCATGATGGTTCCTTTAAAGCCTGCTATCTGTAAACTACCTGTATTGGAACCGGAGCAAACGTTTTGCTGAGAAGGAGTTAATTGGCCGCCTGCTGAAACAGGGTCAACATGAATTGTAACAATATTACTGTACAAACCATTACAAAGACCGCTTTGTACCATTACCCGGTATAGTGTGGTTGTGGTAAGATCCGTATAATGATAAGCTGATGTTGTAAGATTCAGTATACGCCAGTTTACACCGTTATCAATTGAATATTCCCATTGTATGATATTACCTAAGTATCGGCTAAGTGAAACCGTTCCACTATTTCCGCTGATACAAACAAACGCATCTGCCGTTAACGTTCCGGCTACAGTTGGGGGATAAACGGTGATCTGAACTGTATCTTTCGAATCAGTACAAAGTGCATTTGAGATGGTCCATTCAAACCGGTAAGTACCACTTGATAAACCATTGACGCTGGTGTTTGGATCAACTAAATTGGTAAAACTTACAGTTGTAGGATTGGATGGTAACGCGGTCCATTTACCAGTGCCCGAGGTTGGGGTATTGCCCGAAAGGGTTGCAGATGTTACATTACACAACTGCTGATCTGATCCTGCATTCGCAATAGTAACAGGTTGTACTACGTGAATTGAGACTACATTGGAATATTGCCCCGGACAAACCGCATTCTGAACAAATGCCCTGTATTGAATGGAAGCGCTCAGATTATTATAGGTGTAAGAATTGCTTGTCTGGGAAATGGTATTCCATGAGCTTCCGTTATTCAACGAAGATTCCCAGTTAATTATACTGCTTACATATCCGGAAAGAGTTAATGTACCTGAATTTGATGTGGCACATACCGTAGCATCTGCAGTAAGCGTACCGGGTACAGTTGGTGCACTAACTACGATCTGAACTGTATCTTTGGAGTCAGCACAAAGCGCATTTGAGATGGTCCAGACAAACAGGTAAGCGCCGCTTGATAATCCGCTTACGGTTGTGTTTGGATCAAAGGCGTTGGAAAAACTTACGGTTGTGGGATTGGATGGTAACGCGGTCCATTTACCTGTGCCGGATCCCGGTGTATTGCCGGCAAGCGAAACAGTTGTTACATTACAGCGTTGCTGATCTGTTCCCGCATTCGCAATAGTAACAGCCGGTACCACATGAATATTAACTGCATTGGAATATTGGGCAGGACAAACTCCGTTTTTAACATACGTCCTGTATTGAACAGAATTATTCAGATTGTTATACGTATAACTATTCGAAGTGTTAGCAATATTATTCCATGAGCTTCCATTATCCAAAGAAGATTCCCAGCGAACTACCGTGCTTACATATCCCGAAAGAGATAAGGTTCCTGACCCCAAAACCCCAAAACCCCTCAAAAATGAAAATTTTGAAGAATCGTTAAATTTATAAGCAAAATTTAATTATTAATCTTAAATATTAAAATAAATGAAATCTTTGTATTAAATATAATCAACCTAATGAAGTTAAATTGATGATTGATTACCATCCTCACTTCTTTGATTTCTTTGAAGATTTAGCAGATTTAACTGATTTTTTATAAGATTTAACAGATGATGAAGAAGCAGAAATAGCTTTTCTTGAGATAGCACTTGCTCTTTTAGAGGCAGCTTCAGCTTTCTTAGCTAAATTGGCAGCTTCTTTAGCAGCAGCTACAGCTTTTGCCTTGGCTGTTTTTAATGATGAATTAGATTTTGATTATATTTTTTTGAAATCAGACATAGCTTTAGCAGCTTTCTTGGCAGATTTAGCAGCAGAAATAGCGAGTTTCTTTGCTTTTTTTGATGCACTTCTTGCTTATTTAGCAAGTTTAACTGAAAGAGCGGCTTTCTTAGCAGATACTGAAGCTTTCTTTTTAAGAACTTATGCTTTTTTGGCTGAAACAGCGGCCTTTTTAGCAGCGACTTTGGCAGCTTTCTTGGCAGCAGCGGCTTTCTTTGCTAATTTAGCAGCTTTAGCAGTATAAATGCCAGCTTAGGCTTAAGCGGCCTTAGCTTCAGCTGCAATTTTCTTTGCGATAGCTTTAGCTTTCTTGGCAGCTTTTTTGGCGGCTTTAGCGGCTTTGGCAGCAGCTTTTGCTTTACTGGCAGCTTTTTTTGCTGATGCAGTTGCTTTTTTGGCTGAGGCAGTTGCAGCTTTGGCGGCAGAAGCAGCTTTTTTAGCGAATTATTTTGCAATTTTAGCACTCTTTGATGCAGTCTTTGCTGGGGCTTTCTTCAATGAAGATCTTGATGATTTCTTTGAGGACTTTGATTTCTTTGATGAAGCAGTTGATGAAACAGATTCTGAGGCGCTATCTAATTCAATTAATTCATCTTCATTTTCAGCAATATCTTTGTTTTGGTTGTAAATTTTCTTGGCAATAGCAAGAGAAGCTTTTTGTTGGATAGAAGTTGCTTTTGCTGATTCAGTGTTTTGGGCAGCAAAGAGGGCTGCGATCATTAAGTATTTTGAAGTTTACATTCCTTTTAAATTTATTATAAATATAATTAAGAAAATAAAATAACAAACTAAAATCAAATTTTCGTTATTTTGGGG
>CANGOX010000123.1 GCA_947455605.1 Chitinophagaceae bacterium | reverse complement strand
CGGAACCGTTGGATTTATGAATGGCATGGGCAAAAAAGCTGCCTGATCTCAGAAAGATCATACTAAAAAAGAGCGGCCCCGGCCGCTCTTTTTTTTGACAGAAAACAGATCACTCAATTTGCCTTAAGCGCATGAGCAACTATACTCAGGTCTCTTTATCTTTTGTTTTACTGATCAGGCTGATACCCGCAATAAAGAAGATGCCGCCCAATATGCCAAAAGTTACCAAGGATTTAATATTCCTTGTGCCTTCACCATTATTCAGAAAACTGAAACCTGCATACACAAGGCCCAAAATGCCTAATACAGCGAGCAGGATCCCTAAGATTCTTTTTTCCATAGATTGATTTTGTGCTGATGATTCCTTTGGGAATGTTTAACAATGCATAGGTAGACAACTATGTTTGTTGCATTGTTATACGTTGGGGGGAATGGATTACATCATTCACAGTTGTTCTTTATAAAACACATAGGTGTATAGGTCTGGAATCAGTACAGATAGATGGCTTCTATTGTGTCTTTTGATTTTCCTATGATCCTATGTGCTTTAAAAAAATAATCGCAGGGATTATGGTTGCTGGATATTTACCTGTTGGCTTCACTTACCCAGTGAAACTGTTTCTCTGCCAATTGGAAATGGCGCTTGCTTTTTTTAAGTATCACAAATAAGGAATCATTTTTCTGTCTTCCCAGTAAACGTATCGTAGTACTATCCGGGAGATCATAACGGAAGTTGCATACGAAGCTGCTGTCTCTCAGTGTTTTTTTGAATTGGATAGTATGATTGACTGTATCAGTTACCAGAGTAAAATAACCACGTCGATATCGTTGTCTGAAGGAAGTATCTGTACTACCCACACTTCCCAACCCTCCTTTTTCTACTATCAGATTCTGCCAGCGGAGCGTATCGGTAATAAGTGCAGGGATGGTATCTTTATTTTTAGCAAACACAGTTACCTCATACACACCTTCTGTAAAAGGCTTCGCCACTGTTTTCTTTTTTTCGGCCTGGTAAACTTCACGCATATTGAAAAATGGAAGGATCACGTAGAGTATCACAAATGCGATCTTCAAAACAACCTTGGTGATACGCATCCATTTTTTGGGAAGGCTGAATTGATAACCGGTATTGGATGGTACTGGCTGGTTGAGAATAAAAAAACGGAACAGCCTTTTGGCATCGTTGGCCAATAAAAAAACGCAGCAAAGGAATAAATGAATGGAGAAGATCTTAACCGGTATATCGTAACAAAGATTCAGCACCATAACATTCGCAAATACGGCGGCGCCGATAAATAGTCCGAGCGTGATGGTTCTCCTGTTCAATAATAATAATCCGGCCAGTATTTCCATCACCCCCGAAAAGATCTCATAGGGGGTAGAATATCCGATAAACAGCCAGGAAAAACGCATAGGCAACAAATCACCCAGGGGGGTAGCTAACTGACTTTGCAGCGGGAAAGGCATTTGCAGTACAAATAGTTTATCGATCCCATAAATAAAACAGCTGATGATAACAGAGTACCGCACTATAATTCTTAGCCAGTATGCTGCTTGTTCGTAAGATTTTCTTTTTCTGTCGATTATTCCCCAAACCAGGCTGATGATCACAGAAAGAATGATCGTTGTGTACAGTTCCTCCCAATTGCGGGAAGTATCGCCACTACCGTTATTAACAATGCTGGTCTTGGCAATATGGAACCAATGGTTGTTAAATAAATCAACCACCCAATCTGTGGCCTGATAATAATATTGGGTAACAAAACTCACACCCGGAACTTCATCTAACCATGTCCAGGGTGCAATTTGGACCAGGAAATAGACGAAAAAGAAACGAAATGCTGTCTTTTGTAAGAAAGGCCATTGGGCATTGGTTGGTTGAGCAGGATTTGTCATAAGCAGTGTTGATATAATAAATATAAAATATTTGAAGAGAAACCGATCCTGATTTTGTTCAGGATTTTCACTCAAATCGTTAAGAATGGACCACAAATGGCCTTAAAACTCATTTCAGGATTTTTTAATCATTAGTTGCTGGTATATATTGTTACCTTGTTGCAAATGCAGGAGAAAAAAGACTTTATTCACGTTACCACAAGTGAACCGCACAGAATACGAACAAAAGAGATACTGAAAGAATTTCCGCAAATGCGCAAGCTGATCGGGAAGAACCCGGTTACTTTTTTGGCTATTATAGGTCTGGTGGCTTTTCAATTGATTTTTTGCTGGCTGGTATCCGACCAATCCTGGTGGATCGTTGTTGGCACGGCTTATCTGTTAGGTGCATTTGCCGATCATGCATTGTTTGTGATGATACATGAATGCGCGCATCGGTTGATCTTTAAAAATCCATCTGCCAATCGTTTGGCAGGCATACTGGCTAATATTCCTTTGATCTTTCCGAGTTCGGTTTCTTTTGAGAAATACCATATCAAGCATCATTCATTTCAGGGAGTGCACGAACTGGATGGTGATCTGCCCAATTACTGGGAAGCAAAGCTGATCGACAATTATTTTATCGGCAAAGTGATCTGGTTATTATTCTATCCTTTTTTTCAACTGTTCCGTTTTTCAAGAATGAAAGAGATCCAGCCCTTTAATAAATGGGTGGGATTGAACTGGTTGGTGCAGATCGCAGCCATCACCGCTATCTGTTTATTGTTTGGAACCAAGGGTTGTGCATTTCTGGTACTGAGTTTTTTCTTTTCCGTAGGATTGCATCCATTGGGTGCGAGATGGATTCAGGAGCACTATTTAACTGCAGGCGAGCAGGAAACTTATAGCTACTATGGTCCATGGAATACACTGGCATTTAATGTAGGATATCATAATGAACATCACGATTTTCCGTCAGTGCCCTGGAACAAACTTCCACAGATCAGAAAGGATGCTCCAGAATTTTATGATACGCTGGTGTACCACACTTCCTGGACAAAATTGTTTTTCCGCTTCTTATTTGATAAAGAAATATCCCTTTACTCACGTATCGTAAGAACCAACAGGGGCAAGGTTTTGCTTACTGATGAGTCCAAACCTGATCTAGACTGATACACAGATATTCAGGGGTTCTACATTGCTGACATTAACAAGTCTTTTGCATTATTATTTGTTTAATACGATGCATCGCCGTACATTTGCACCCTGAAACTGAGCGACGATTATTTAACAGTCTCATGGGTGATGTAAGTTGTAAGCATTCTTCTTAACGATTGAATTGGTTTTTTACTCCCTGTTTCCGCTCAGTTCAACATTGATTAATAAAAAATAAGCATATTATGAAGAATAATGTAATGCCCTCTATTGTCCAAATAGAAGCAAATGAACTGAAACAATTGGTTACTGAAGTACGCGAAACCGTAGCAACCGGTGTAGTAAATGTAAAACGCAAAAAAGCAAAGCAGAGTTTTGGTGTGGTAGATCTTTGGAAGATTCATCGCGGTGGAAAATCTGCAACAGCTTCAAGACGTGCTTTCTAGTACCTTGTAAACTTGTTGAGTGAATGAATAACTGTCCCCCGCCTGAAACGGGGGACTTTTGATTTCCGGAAGAGCCCTTTTTCATCGATTAAATAGGGTATTTCCCCGAAAAGGATCGGGGGCTTGCACATCAATAAGTAAATTACTTGCAATTATCAAATGTCCTTAACGGACAATCTCATACCCCCAAGTATTGTCAGAAGCCCCTGTACAGGGGCTTCTGTATTTACGTAATTGCGAAGAACGAAGCAATCTGAGTTTGAAAACTAAGTTAGATAGATCGTAAAGGGTTGATTAAATATTAGCCATATCATCCAGGTAGATTTTCGATTTGTACGCATAAGTTGGGCTTTCGAAACTTTGTAACACAGTATACTTCCTCCTTCGCTACCGCTGCGGCAGACACGTGTGTGGTTCTTCCTCGCAATGACGGTTAGATACGTTTAGATAAGATCACCATTCCTCTGTATGCTTCCTTCATCTGCTCAAAAGGCAGTATCCAGGTGCCGCAAATGGAATAGCCCATCTTCTGGTAAAATGCAATTGCATCTTTGCTACTGTCCATTGCTTTTAGGAAGATCATTTGTTTGTGATTCTCAATGGCAATGCTCTCGCTGAGTAACATGAGTTTGCGTCCAATGCCTTTGCCGGCTATTGCTTTGTGAAGATAGATGCGTTCGATCTCGAGACAGTTCATCGCTTCAGACCCCTGTAGCTCAGCATTGATGCGGATCTTGAGGTATCCCATGGGCCGATCGTTTTCAAATACAACAAAGTGTTGGTTGTTTGGATCTTTCAGTTCAGCCATTAGTTTATCGGGATGGTATGCATGTTCATTCTGGTACCATTCTGCTCCACCGGGATGCCAGAGATGGAGATAATATTCTTTATAGATGGCTTTGGAAAGTTGGGATAACATTTCAGCCTGGGTACTGTCAATTTTTCGGAACTCCATGAAATATTAGGGCTTAACGGTCCATTCAAAATTATCTGCAAGGGGCATTTGTTCAAAAACCTTTTTGAAACTTTCAGGTGGTGTGGCCAATTTACGGATGGCAGTATTGATCCATGCGCCATCGATGGTGATAATGGCACTGAGTGTATCGCCGTTCTTCCATACTTCGTGCTCCATGGTCCAGCGGCTCATATCTGCAGTGGCTTTTACCATTTTCACATTCACTTCCACCGAATCATTGAAATGGATCTCCCTTTTGAACACACATTCTTCCCTGAACAGGATGGGGCCGATCTGTTGCTGCTGCATCACAAAAGGAGTGAGGCCGTTCTCTGTCATGAAGGCGATCCGTACAAAAGCGCCAAAATCATAATAGACAGAATGACGAAGATGAAAGTTGGGATCAATATCACTCCAGCGGATCTCTATTTTTTTGCTGTAACCGTTCATGCAATATTTTTTATGGGAATTTGCTTTCTTATTAAGTTTATACTATAATTCAAAATTATGACCGAATTACAAAAGATCGTTCAATTATTTACCGAGCTGCAAAACGGTGAGTGCTGGATAGGCGTGAATATGCAGCAAGCTTTGGCCGATGTAAATGCAGATACCGCTGCTTATAAACGAATAGAAAGCGGTAACAATATCTGGCAATTGGTTAACCACCTGATCTACTGGCGTAAAACAGTAATGATTCGGTTAACCGGAAAAAATGAGCGGCCGGAGATGGTTGATTTTTATTTTCCTGATGATCGGACGGAAATTGTTTGGAATGAAACCCTTACTGAATTTGAGAAAGTATCGGCTGCATTGTTGAATACGATCAAAGGATTTGATGAAACAAAACTGGATAAAACTTCACCTAAAGCAGGCCAAACCAATTTTCAGCTACTGATGGGCTGCCTGCAGCATGATGCTTATCATATGGGGCAAATACTGTTATTAAAAAAGGAAGAAGTAAATACGGTGAGATAACCTTGCGAAACCTCATGCCCATTGCGCCTTTGCGGTTAATGCCTTTCTAAGCCGCGGAGTCGTTTACCGAGGAATTTGCCCTATTCGCCTGCAAAGCATTTAAAACTATGATTGAAAAGATATATTTGAAACAGCCCTTTATTCATCCTTAAACACCAACCTTGTTATGAAGAAAATTTCTGTTCTCCTGCTTGTGGTAGCTGCCGTAACGGTATTTACCTATTGCAGTTCCAGCAAAAAAGCGGTTAAAGTGATCCCTAAGACCACGTATGAAGCCAATGTTGCACCCATTATTGCGGCTACCTGTGCCCCTTGCCATTTCCCAGACAAAGGCGGACGTAAAAAACCACTCGACAGTTACAAGTCTGTAACCGCTCAACTGGATGAGGTTCTCCGCAGGATCCAGCTTAACCCAACTGACCGCGGATTTATGCCAGACAGAAAGCCTAACCGCATGGCCGATAGCAATATTGCTGTCATCAAAAAATGGCAGGCCGACGGTTTACTTGAGCGCTAAATATATTTAGTAAAGAACCGTGCCTTTGTGTGCAAATAAAATCACACACAAAGGCACGGTTAAATCGGTTTACAAAATAGAATTTACTATTCAATGCAAAGTGCTATTGATCTTTCAATACGCTTTGCATTTTTTCTTTGGATTCAGGGGAGAGTATAGCGTCTATATGTGCATGATGTGCATGTTCGCTAAACCATTTGCTCTGGATCTCAAACTTCCGGCACAAACTGCAGATAGCCAGATGCCCGCGCAGTTGTAACTTCTCCAGCCAGGAGAGTTTATTCGCTTCTTTTTTAGAAACGAGATACGTAGCTTTTTTACAACTGATATTCAGAAAATTCATCTTGTTTGTTTATAGGTTGATCCAATTCTTTTCCAGACAGGTACGTAACTGCAACTTGGCACGATGGATCAGCACCCAGTAATTAGACGCTGTAATGCCTAATGCCTTACAGATCTCAGCTGCATCCAGATCTTCCATGTATTTCATCACAAATACAGATTGCTGGATCTGCTGGAGCTTGTTCTTGCAGGCTTCGAGTACCCGGTAAAAATCCTTGTTATCCAATGCGGCACTGTAATCAATGCCCCAGTCACCGGGTTTATCGTCTGGAGTCCAGTGTTCGGCTTCATCAAAAAAACGGTCGCTGGGGTCTTTATCTGCCAGGGGTTGTACAATATCCTTGGCTTTTTTCCGGTAATGGTCAATGATCTTGTTCTTGAGGATCGTAAATAACCAGCTTTTTTCGGATGCTTCTCCTTTAAATCCCTCCCTCGCTTTCCAGGCACTTAGAAAGGTTTCCTGTACCAGGTCTTCAGCCAGTGCCGCATCGTTTACACGGGGCAGGGTATAGCTGTAGAGCGCATCTGCGTATCGATCTACCCATTTATCGGGGTTTAGTAAGGTTTGGTTCATAGCGTTTTTTGGCAGTTAAACTTACAAAATATGCGGTACAGAATACAAAGGGCTAAATTTTCTAACAATAATATGACGGAGGGATTTGCACGCAAAGGCGCGAAGGCGCAAGGAAAACAAACTGCGCCTTCGCGCCTTTGCGTGTAAATAAATTCCCAATATGTGATATATATAAACATTGGGAACCGATGTGTAATGCTATTCTCTTTCAATATCTGCACCTTTACATCATCAACCGGATAGCAGTTGAAGAAAGGATCAGAGCCCGAAAAAGTTAGCCTAAAGTTTTCTTCATATAGCAGTTAGTTTTGGTAAAACCCCCGTTTTTACGGGGGTTATTTTATTTGCAGAATAGTCACGGAAAGGCGCAATGAGAACCAAACTGTGCCTTTGCGCCTCTGCGTGAAACTTTAGTCTTAAGTTTGCAGCCATGCAAGTATTTACTACCCCCAGCCGCATCATCATTACCTGTCATAAATGGCTTTCTCCTGCTTTGCAGAAGGATGTAACTGAACTGGGATTCTCCATTGTACGTTCATTTCAAACAGGGGTGGAATTGCATGGAACCCTGAACGATTGTATTCGATTAAACCTGAACCTTCGTTGTGCCAGTCAGGTCATGTATTCACTGAAAGCTTTTACCTGTAACGATCCGGATGAATTGTACAACCATTTGCTGCCCATTGAGTGGGAACAATTGATCGTTCCTGATGGGTATTTCTCTGTTACCAGCAATGTGTTTCATCCCACCATACAAACCAATCTGTTTGCCAATCTGCGTGTGAAAGATGCAGTGGTTGACCGTATGCGGAACAAAACCGGTAAAAGACCTTCCACCGGTTCTGAATTAACGGGAGCGGTAGTCTATCTTTTCTGGAAACATGAGGAAGCAGAAGTATTCTTAGATACCTCAGGAGAAACATTGGCCAAACATGGCTACCGTAAACTGCCAGGTAAAGCACCAATGCTGGAAGCGCTTGCAGCAGCTACTATCTTATCTACCAAATGGAATCACCAGGCACCTTTTGTAAACCCTATGTGTGGCTCAGGAACACTGGCCATTGAAGCTGCATTGATCGCCACCAACCGCAGACCGGGACTGATGCGCAGCAATTATGCATTTATGCATGTGAAGGGATATGATCATGCAGTATATAAACATGAACGTCAAAAATTAGAAGAACAGATTCTACAACCCGATAGTATAAAGATCATCGCCTCTGATATCAGTGCGCCAGCTATTTCTACTTCCAGAATGAATGCAGCCGCGGCAGGAGTGGAGGAACTGATCAGTTTTGAAGTTTGTGATTTTGAAAAAACAACCATTCCTGAAGAAGAAAATGGTGTGATCATGTTCAACCCCGAATATGGGGAACGTTTGGGAGATGAAATAGAACTGAACGCTGTCTATGCCCGTATGGGCGATTTTCTGAAGAATAAATGTAAAGGCTATACCGGCTATGTATTTACCGGCAACCTCGACCTAGCCAAAAAAGTTCGCCTCAAACCCAGCAGACGTATCGAGTTCTTTAATGCAACCATTGATTGCCGTTTGCTGGAGTATGAATTGTATTCGGGAACCAAGCGTGAGGATAAACAACCAACTTAAGTTAGTCCCGGGTCTGCTCAAAACTATTTAACCTTCTTCGCCACCACCACCCAATCCCAGGGATAAGGCGCCGGCAAAGACTTTGGTGCATTCGCAATTTCGGTAGCCCAGGTATATTCCACTTTCTCAACCTTCTCTGTTTTGAACCCATAGCTACCTAATGTAATGATCAGTTCTTCCTTTAAATAATGTTTATGCGGTACTTTATCCAGCGCCACAATACCCAGGTGCAAACGGGAATTATCTGTTTTAGCAGAAGTGCTTTTTATTTTTTCAGAAGAAGTCCGATCACGCTTTCGGTTACAATCATCGATCATGAACTCGGTATATAATGCAGATTCCAGTGAAGGGATCACAAGTATCAGGTGCCCGTTCTTTTTGATGCTCTTAGCCAGGTTATTGAAAAAGATGGCCCGTTTGGCATATTCATCCGTCAGGATCGCATTTACACAAAGCACTGCATCAAATGCATAAGCCTCCTTCATATTGCGCATCAGATCAATGTTTTTATATTGAACATTGGTGAGTGCTTTATATTTTTTCTCTGCTTCCTGCAGCAGTGGGAGGGAATAGTCAACAGCCAGAACACTTTTGAATTTCGGGGATAATATAGGCAGCCATTTTCCGATGGCACAACCAAAATCGGCTACTGTTTTTTTGGGGGAGGCTACTTCGTTGATACAGGATTCGATGATCCTGGTTTTATCATTCTTGTTTACGTCGAATATTTCGGTGTTATAGGTTTTTGATTTTTTATCCCAGTAGTTTCTGTCCATGAGGTGCGTAGTTATATAGTGCGGATAAAGGTATTGAAATTCGGGTTCTTAAAGTTGCCTTTACGTCATTGCGAGGAACGAAGCAAACTGTGCTAGAGAAATTGAGTGGTTAAACTATTGGTGAGAGGGCTGGCTCTCCCAGGTATAGCAATTTTCCCTCAGTTTAAACCACAGTTTGCTTCGTTCCTCGCAATGACGCGCTTAGTATTTCAAAATATACAATTGTAAAATGCGTGTATTAAAAACACCGAAACCGCAAAGTTCTCTTCGAGAGGCGTCTGTGAAGAATTATTAACAGACTCACTAATTTGAAATAAAAATATTTTTCTTGTAAAAGAGTTTCAATACTTCTTTATTTCCGAATTTAGTAAATCTTCAATGTCTTTTATATTTTTTAGGCTAGCTTGTTTTATTCGCTGAATTCGTATATCCTGAATTGCAACTGATAAGGTGTATTTAGGAGTCTGATCATTTTTAAGTTCAGACAATGCAGTAACGTATTCTTCAAGAGCTTGATCTTTTTCTTGCAATAAATGAACAAAAGCAATATTGAATTTTGCAGATGTCAAATTTTTATTAAATGAGACTGCTTTTGTATTTAATTCAATACATTTTTCTAATTCTGATCTTTCCAAAGCTTTGCGGGCAAGATTTCCATATAAAGCACCTTTGTCTGTATCAGGATTTGTTTCT
>CANGOX010000122.1 GCA_947455605.1 Chitinophagaceae bacterium | reverse complement strand
TTGTGACACGTAACCCTCTTGCCTGTAATAATTTGGCGAGTGATGCTGCAATGATTCCTTTTCCGAGACTGCTTGTTACACCTCCTGTAACAAAAATAAATTTGGCCATAGTATGCTGATTGATCTGTTTAATTCTAATGATCTGTAAATCCATTGCCTATGGATGGCTACAGAACGCTTTTGTTCCCATTCTAAATAAAAACAGGCAATCAGGTAAAAAATACCCGGTGCCTTGATTTCAGAACTATATGACCTTGGGAAAATGGTGAAGAAAATCTTCAGAGGTCGTACAAACCTACTGCAAAAAAATCGACAAAAAAAACAAGCTCCTTAAACAAACCTTCGAATGACCTAAAGTGTTAATTTGACGTGCAAATCTTTATCACAAAAACCAAACACATGAGAAAAATCCTTTTCCTGACAATGGCTGCCCTGGCAACCGCTGCCTTTTTAAGCTACCGTTACAAAACCCCGGAACCGCAGTTGCTTACACCGGAATGCTATATAAGCTGCTACAATGCTGATGTGCGTGAACAATTCAGACAGGAAGCTTCCACTATGGCATTTGCCAATCTGCATGAGAAACCTGCCTATTTTAAGCTGGATGGTGGTGTGGGGAAACCGGTTAGTTTTAAAGCAGCTGATGGCTCTACTGCGATGGGTTATGAGATCAAAAGTTCCAAAAAATCAAATAAATGGGTATTTGTGATCCAGGAATGGTGGGGATTGAACGATTATATTAAAAGAGAAAGTGAAACCCTTTCCAAAGAACTGGATAATGTGAATGTTCTGGCCATTGACCTTTATGATGGAAAAGTTGCCGCTACACCAGACAGCGCTATGAAACTTGTGCAGGCTGCCAAAACCGAAAGGCTGGAAACGATCATCAAAGGCGCACTGGCCTATGCCGGATCCGATGCGAAGATCTATACCATTGGCTGGTGTTTTGGGGGTATGTGGAGTTTGCAAACCACTTTACTGGCAGGAAAACAGGCTTCCGGTTGTGTGATGTATTATGGAAGACCCGAAACCAATATGGATAAACTGAAAAGCCTTAACTGTGATGTAATAGGATTCTTTGGCAACCAGGACAGAAGTCCATCACCTGAAATGGTAACGAAATTTGAAGCAGATATGCAAACTGCCGGTAAAAAATTGTTCGCCAATAAATATGAAGCCAATCATGGATTTGCTAATCCAAGTAACCCAAGTTTCAACAAGGAAGCTACTGCTGATGCCCATGCAAAAGCGATCTCTTTCTTAAAAGAACATATGAAATAACTAAAATATGAACAATAGTTTTGGTAGATTTAAGGGTAATCACTTACATATGCCAAAGCTATTGTTCTTTTCAATTTTCTGTTTGCTCACGGGTTTTGCTGAAGCACAAACCCATTCGCAACTAAAACAGGAAGAGAGAAACCGAACCTTGGGTAATCCTGCCGCAGAGCAGAGGGCAGGTCAGGATAAATTAACCAAAAACACCGATCAGAATCCTCAAATGTTAGGGGCATTTCTGGCCAATAACCCCACAACCTCCTCCAATAAGTATTATCCGATCTTAAGTTACAGGCCACCCGTTTCATTGGAAGACGCCCCTGCTCCTTCACCGGTTTATTCGATCAAGCTAATAGATGGCCGTTTTGATGTTAACAAGGTTAGTTTTTTACCCCTTATCAATGATGTGCAAAAAAAGGGGTATACCAGTTTGGGCCTGCAGCTCGGCTCCTCACTTACCGGCTGGCTGAAAAATTATCTGATCGAAAGAACCCTTGCTACCGACAGTAACAGTAAGCGGCAATTATTAATTGTGGTTAAGAAATGCTGGTTCAGTAATAGCGCCAATCAACCTTATACCCTAGTCAATCCCAAACTGATCACCACATTGAATTATGATTTCGAGATCTATACATCTTTGGATATTGGCTATTATCCTCAAAAAGCTATCAAAGGCAGTTTCTCTACTTTATATGAAGGAGGCAAAGCCTATTCGGCACTTTCCGATTCACTGCTTGCTGTTTTGAAGAAAGAATTGACTCAACAGCATTTTTCTGCAAAAGAAACAGAAGCCAACTGGCAATCACCGATTGATTTTAATGATTATTTTAATGAACGGATCCGGAAAACCGCTCATTTCGAAAAAAATCCCAGGGGTTTGTACGAAAGCTATGCTGATTTCCTTGATCAAAAACCGATATGTGATAGTGTAGATATGGTAATGAAATATTCCAATTATGAACGTGTACCACTTTATGCCTGTCTGTTAAATGCTTTCAGAGATGGGCAACATATTGCCAGTAATAAATCCTGGGGCTATTTTGATGGAGTTTCACTTTTTTTGAATACAGGAAATGGCTTCTATATCAAACTGATCCGTGCAAAAGATGATTATGTGTTTTTTGATCTGAAAAGCATCCGGCAGGACCAGATAAAAAATACAATCCTCGATGGCATTCAGATCGGTAATACACCTTACCTATTGTTGAAAGACTATACCAAAGCGTATGCCCTAACTTACCAACTGGATCTGGATACCGGAAAATTGTTCTGATCACATATCATCCACGATCTTACGATAGCTTGTAACGATCCCTTTGATCAATGAGGAACTGAAGCCCTGGTGTTCCATTTCATTCAAACCGGCAATGGTGCACCCTTTGGGTGTGGTAACTTTATCTATCTCCTGTTCAGGATGTGTATTTTTTTGCAGTAACAATTCTGCCGCTCCTTTTACAGTTTGTGCTGCAATCAGAGAAGCGGTGGCTGCGCTGAAACCTATTTCAATTCCCCCCTGAATATTTGCTCTGATATAACGCATCGCAAATGCAGTGCCGCAGGCTCCTAACACGGTAGCTGCATCCATTAATTTCTCTTCAATAAAAACTGTACGCCCCAATTGATCAAAAAGATCGGTTGCATATTTGATCTGTTCGGCACTTGCCTGGTGTGCACAGATACAGGTCATACTTTCCTGTATGGCAATAGCCGTATTGGGCATGGCGCGGAAAAGCGAAAACTGATCACCAATAATTTCCTGAATATCTTTTATCCAAACTCCGGTTACCACACTCATCAGCACATGTTTCTGTGGATCGAGTAAGGGTTGAATCTGTGCGAGCACTTCTTTTATCTGAAAGGGTTTTACTGCCAGTACGATCCAATCTGCCAACTGAACTGCCTTTTCATTATCGCTGCTCACAAGCACACCTTTTGCCTCAAGAGAAGCCAGTGTTGCGGTATTTCTTTTAGTAACGATCAGATCTCCGGCCGATACAAACCCGCTGCTCACCAACCCTTCGGCCATGGAAGCACCCAGGTTGCCGCCTCCGATAATGGCTATTTTTTTGCTCATAAAAATTGCATTAAAAAGATGATTGTCTATTGCATCTATAGACTAAAGATATTTCAAAGTCTGCAGATACCCGCGAACATAATCGCCCACGCCTGCTTCCAGAGAATAAAAGGGTTCTGCGTATCCTGCTTCCCTTAATTTTTTCATATTGGCTTCGGTGAAATACTGGTATTTATCACGAATATCCTCCGGCATATCAATGAATACAATATTAGGAGCCAGATCAAGTCCGGCGAAAGTGGCTTTTACCAGATCATTAAAAGCACGTGCTGTACCGGTTCCCAGATTATATAACCCGTCTTTTTCTATTGACCATTCACCATTCACCATTGCCTCCATCATCCATCCGATCACGCTTACCACATCTTTCACATATACAAAATCACGCAGCTGTTCTCCGTCCTTATAACCTTCCTTATGGCTTTTGAATAATTTAACCACTCCGTCTTTCTGTATCTGGTTAAATGCATGCCATATTACACTGGCCATTCTTCCTTTATGGTATTCATTAGGGCCGTAAACATTAAAGAATTTCAATCCTGCCCAGAAAGGGGGTTGACTGTTTTCTTTTGATTGATGGAGCGCCCATTTATCAAACTCATTCTTACTGATACCATAAGGATTGAGTGGTACTAATTTCTCTGTCAATGCATGATCATCATCATATCCAAATTCACCGGCACCATAGGTTGCCGCAGATGATGCATAGACCAATGGAACCTGGTTAGCGGTGCAATAAGCCCAGATATCTTTTGAATATTGAACGTTAAGCGCTTCGTGTATGGAGTAATCAAATTCCGTAGTATCCGTTCTGGCACCCAGATGGATAACGATATCTATTTTGGGTTGATGTGTTTGCAGCCAGTCAAATAAAGAATGTCGTTCTACAATATGTGCATAGGCTTTGGACTCCCAGTTCTTTCGTTTGGCTTCTACCCCAAAATCATCTACAAGGATCAGATTCCTGTATCCTTTTTCATTGAGGTATTGTGCCATACAGGATCCGATAAAACCCGCCGAGCCTGTTACGATTATTGAAGCATTCTTATCCATGATTATGCAAGTATTTTTTCGATAGCCGTATCATATTTCTCTTTCCACTCAGTAATGCTTCCCCAGTTCTCTGCATTCACTGAAATGCTTCCACCGGATACGGTTCCCAATTCAGTTACCGCAATGCCCGCAGCTTTTGCTTTCTGCGTTAAGCGTTCAGCGTTCTGCATTGAGCAAGACACAACTACCCTTCCCTGTGCTTCACCAAACCAATAAGCATCTTTTCTCAAAGCAGACTCTGCAGAAACCGTAAAACCGAGATCTTTGTTAAATCCACTCTCCAGCAAAGTGACTGCCAGTCCGCCTTCACTGATATCATGTGCGCTATTGATCAGTTTTTCTTTGATCACAGCGGATACAAAATTCTGTACCGCCAGTTCTTCATCCAGATCAAAATAAGGTGCTGGTGAGTAAGCAACTTTTTTTAATTTATGCAAGTATTCAGAAGAACCGATATCATTTTGTTGTGTACCGATCAGCAAGATCATATCTCCCGCTGCTTTAAAATCCAGCGTCATTCTGTAAGAGAGATCATCAATAATTCCAACCATACCAATGGTAGGTGTTGGATACACCGGACCATCCGGGTTCTGGTTATAGAAACTCACATTACCTCCGGTAACAGGTGTATTGAATTTGCGACAGGCATCCCCCATTCCTGTTACAGCTTTTACAAACTGGTAATACACTTCGGGGTCATATGGGTTGCCAAAATTGAGACAGTTGGTTACACCTATCGGTTCACCGCCGCTGCAAACAATATTTCGCGCTGCTTCTGCCACTGCGATCATGCCTCCTTTGTAAGGATCTGCAAAAACATATTTGCTGTTACAATCAACCGTCATCGCCAAAGCTTTACCGGTTCCTTTCGCCAATACTACAGATGCATCACTTGGTGCATTGGTGGATGCATTGGCTGCACCTACCATACTATCATATTGCGTGTACACCCATCTTTTGGAAGCGATATTGGGGAGCTGTATCAGTTGCTCAGCAGTTTCTTTAAGGCTGTTAACATCAGTAACTGCATTCAAATCAAATGCCTTGATCTTTTCAAAATATTTAGGCTCTTTGTAATCCCTTGTATATTGAGGTGCACCGCCGCCCAATACGAGTTCATAAGCCGGAATCTCAGCTTCGAGTTCTCCGTTCATATAAAATTTAAGCAGGCCATCATCCGTTACCTGTCCGATCTCACTGCAACTCAGATCCCATTTCTCAAACACCTTTAATACGGCTTCTTCTTTCCCTCTTTCTACCACTACCAGCATACGTTCCTGGCTTTCACTCAGTAACAGTTCCCAGGCTTTCATGTTCTTTTGACGGGTTGGTACTTTATCCAGATCGATACGCATACCCACACCTCCTTTCGCACTCATTTCTGCAGTGGAGCAGATAATGCCTGCTGCACCCATATCCTGCATACCGATTACTGCGTTGGTTTCTATAACTTCCAGACAGGCTTCCAGTAATTTCTTTTCCTGGAAAGGATCTCCCACCTGTACGGCCGGTAATTCTTCCGCACTATCTGCTGTAATATCTGCGGATGCAAATGAGGCACCGCCTATTCCGTCTTTACCGGTAGCACTTCCTACAAAGAATACGGGGTTACCGGTACCTGTTGCCGTGGCACTTACCATTTTTTTTGAATGCATAATACCCACACTCATGGCATTCACCAATGGATTGGTATGATAGCAATCTTCAAAATATAATTCTCCACCAACGGTAGGCACTCCAAAGCAGTTACCATAATGGCCTATGCCGTGTACCACACCACTTAATAAACGTTTGGTTTTCACATCCTGCAGGTTTCCAAAACGCAGGCTGTTAAGAGAGGCAATGGGTCTTGCACCCATCGTAAAAATATCCCGCTGTATCCCACCAACACCAGTGGCAGCCCCCTGGAATGGTTCAATGGCACTTGGGTGGTTATGACTTTCAATTTTAAATACAACACCAAATCCGTTACCCATATCCATCAATCCGGCATTTTCTTCACCGGCGGCAACCAGCATACGACCGCCATCGCGGGGCAGGGTCTTAAGCCATTTGATAGAGTTCTTATAACTGCAATGTTCACTCCACATGCCGCTGAAAGCGCACAATTCAGTGAAGTTGGGAACACGACCTAATTTCTGTTTGATCAACTCAAATTCGTCTGCCGTAAGGCGGAGTTTTTCGGCGGTGGTTACGGTAATTTCCATGATGGCGCGAAGTTAAGAAAGTAGGATTAAGGGGCAAGATGAAGTTTTACAGAGATTGTCAGCAAACAAATAAGCCATTCCGCTTTAGCAGAATGGCTTATTATATTTAAAGAGTAGGGCCTAAGACCTAACCACACGGCCACTACCTGCCACATGTCGTTGAATATCATTGGCGGCACCTTTATAGTATACACTGCCGCTGCCCGCAATTCGGGCGTCTATACTTTTATTGGCATTCACTTTCACATTACCGCTGCCACTGATAATGGCTGAAACTTCATCGCAGATCAAATCGCTGCAATCTGTATTGCCGCTGCCACTGATATGAGCCGATACAGAATGGGCACTACCGGAGAGACGGATATTACCGCTGCCGGAAATACTGGTCTCCACATCTTTTACTTTATGAAAAGACAGTTTGATATTTCCGGATCCGGATAAGCGAAAACGGCTGGTTCCTTCATTTTCAAATTTCCCCTCACCCATTATATCACCACTGCCGGATAAAGAAACCTCTTTTAAACGGGTAAGCGATACATATACCGTGATCTTATTCTTCGATTTCAGATTCACGCTCTTTTTGGCGCGGATATGCAGGCTGCCATCTTCCACTTTGGTTTCTATGTATTCCAGCAGGTTCTCGTCTCCCTCAACCTGTATCGAGTTGCTTTCACCATAAGCCACCATCACATCCCATGAACCGGAAGAAGCGATACCGGTGTAATTACCCACATCTCTTTTTTCTTTTTTCAGGTTACCGTTTCCTTCAATTTTCTCCCATGGCCATTGGGCAAATGAATGAATTCCTGCCAGCAGGGCGAGTACACATAGTATTTTTTTCATAATAGATAAGTTTGAACGGTAAAACGAACCTGCGTTCACTTAGTTACAGGATAATAAAATTTAGATACAAAAACAGAACAAATTATAAATAATAAATATTCAATTTAATTCTATGTTTATATTTTTCCACATTTTTGTCATTTTATTTAGATAAACCTCGACTCAAATTGATTTTTGATAGAATAATTTGTATTTTTACCCGTCTTTGTATTTTCGACAGCCAAAAAAAATAAAACTTATGTCCTTACGATTTACAGCGATTGGTAATATTACCAAAGATGCAACCGGAGTACCCGTACCCTCCAGCACGAAAATCACAGGGATCTTTAATGAGAACGTGTTCACCTTAAAGACAGCCCGTGAATTTTTAAGTGATGAAGCTTATAAAAGCTTAAACACCAGTATTCGTGGCGGCAAGAAAATTGACCGCGTAGTAGCCAACCAGATCGCCAATGGCTTACGTGCCTGGGCAGAAGGTAAAGGAGTTACCCACTACACGCACTGGTTTCAGCCATTGACCGGTACTACTGCCGAAAAACATGATTCTTTCTTTACTTTAAAAAGTGATGGTACCGCCATTGAAGAATTTGACGGTGCAGCTTTGATACAGCAGGAGCCGGATGCTTCCTCTTTCCCGAGTGGCGGTTTACGTGCTACTTTTGAAGCGCGGGGTTATACAGCATGGGACCCATCTTCTCCCCCATTCATTATTGAGATCGGCAAAGGCAAAACCTTATGCGTTCCTACGATCTTTGTTTCTTATACAGGAGAATCTCTTGACTATAAAGCACCATTGTTGAAAGCACTTGAGGCTTTAAACAAATCAGCAGTTGATGTATGTAACTATTTCGATAAGAATGTTACCAAAGTAACGGCAACCCTTGGTTGGGAGCAGGAGTACTTTGTAATTGATGAATCATTGGTGAATGCCCGTCCTGATCTGGTTCAGTGCGGACGTACTGTATTTGGTGCTGCGCCTGCCAAAGGCCAGCAGCTGGAAGACCATTACTTTGGTTCTATTCCTGAAAGAGTGTATGCATTCATGCGCGATTACGAGCAGGAAGCTTACAAACTGGGTATTCCTTTACGTACCCGTCACAATGAAGTAGCACCTGCACAGTTTGAGTGCGCTCCTATTTTTGAAGAAGTGAATATTGCTGTTGACCACAATACCTTATTAATGGACGTGATGAGCCGTGTGGCCAAGCGTCATAAACTGGTGGTATTACTCCACGAGAAACCATTTGCAGGTATCAACGGTAGCGGTAAGCACAATAACTGGAGTATGGCTACGGATACCGGCGTTAACCTGCTGGCTCCGGGTAAAACACCAAAGACCAACCTGATGTTCCTTACCTTCTTTGTGAACATCATCAAAGCGGTTCATGACCATGCAGATATTATGCGTGCAGCGATTGCTTCTGCTCCTAACGATCACCGTTTGGGTGCTAATGAAGCTCCGCCTGCCATCATTTCTGTATTTGTTGGACAATACCTGGCCAAAGTATTATCAGATGTGGAAACAAGGGTGAATACCAAATTCGACGAACAGGATGAAGCGATACTGAAGCTGGATCTGCACCGCAGTATTCCGGAACTGATGCTGGATAATACCGACAGAAACCGTACTTCTCCATTTGCTTTCACCGGAAATAAATTTGAGTTCCGCGCGGTAGGTTCTTCTGCCAACTGTGCCATCTCTATGACCGTGTTGAACACCATCATGGCAGACACTTTGAAGAAATTCAAAATAGATGTGGATGCACTGATCGAGAAAGGAGATAAGAAAGAGATCGCCATCATGCAGGTGATCCAGAAATACATTGTAGAAAGCAAGAAAGTATTGTTTGAAGGAGATGGTTACTCAGACGAGTGGCACCATGAAGCAGAGCGTCGTGGTTTACCAAACCTGAAAACCACACCGGTGGCTTTGGATGCAATGGTTTCTGATAAAGCCAAAAAACTGTTCGAATCAAATGGTGTTTACAGTCATTCAGAACTGGAAGCCCGACATGAGATCGAACTGGAAAAATACATTAAGAAAGTGCAGATCGAAGGACGTATCATGGGTGATCTTGCGATCAACCATATTCTTCCTGCCGCCATCAAATACCAGAACGAATTGCTGGAAAATGTGAACGGCCTGAAAGCTGCAGGATTAGGTGAAGCGGCTTATGCAAGCCAGCTGGATATCCTGAAACAGGTTAGTGAGCATATCCAGATCATTCACAGTAAGGTACACGAAATGGTGGAAGCCCGTAAAGTGGTTAACAATATCGAGAATACCCGTACCAAGGCGATCGCTTATGAAAGCCAGGTTAAAGCGGCATTCTTCGACGATATCCGTTACCATGTAGACAAGCTGGAACACCTGGTTAATGACGACCTGTGGACCCTGCCTAAATACCGCGAAATGCTGTTTTTACGCTAATTATACTTTTTGACTTGAGCAATCATAGCCCTGTTCCTACGCTTAGGAACGGGGCTTT
>CANGOX010000121.1 GCA_947455605.1 Chitinophagaceae bacterium | reverse complement strand
TGTTGTTGGTAATCGGGGCCGTATACTTCTGCTACCAGTGTAGAAAGAACAGGAGGTCCGGGTGGTACTTCAACCAGCTTAACATTGGCATTGTATTTTTTAGCAATGGCCTGCACGCCAGCCCGCATAGATTTGGCAATGGCATGGCTTTGTTGTTTGCGTTCTTCCTTGCTGATCAGGTTTACCTGTATATCAGCAATATTATCACCGCGACGCATATCATAATGTCTAACGAGGCCGTTAAAGCTGATGGGCCCTGCGGTTCCTATGTATCCCTGGTAATTCATTACCATCGGTTCATGTGAAATATATTCTGATATCTCTTTGGTAACCGCGGCTGTTTTTTCCAATGTAGTTCCTTCCGGCATATCGATCACGATCTGGAATTCATTCTTATTATCGAAGGGCAGCATTTTTACGGCAACAGATTTTGTATAAAACATCATCATCGATGCCAACAGCACTACCACAATACTTATCATAAAAGTCCAACGCTTCCAGCGGGTTTCGAGCATGGGACGGATAGCGGATTGGTACAATTTGTAAATGCCGGTACTCTCCAGTTGTACCGGAGGTTTTTCTTTTCCGGGTTTTTCTTTTTCCCTAAGGAAAATATATCCCAGGTAAGGAGTGAGTGTAAGTGCTACGATCAATGACAGCATCATCGCAATAGAAGCGCCGATGGGCATTGGGCTCATGTATGGCCCCATCAAGCCGGATACAAAGGCCATGGGTAATACGGCTGCAATGACTGTAAAAGTGGCGAGTATGGTTGGGTTACCCACTTCATTAATCGCATAGAGGGCAGCCTGTAAAAAAGGCAATCTTTTCATTTTAAAGTGCCGGTGCATATTCTCTGCAATGATGATGGAATCATCTACCACAATACCCGTAATAAAGACCAGGGCAAATAGTGTGATACGGTTTAGCGTATAATCCATCATGTAATACGAGAAGAGTGTTAAGGCAAACGTAACCGGTACAGAAAGGAATACCACCAGGCCACCTCTCCAACCCATGGCCAGCATCACAAATAAGGTAACTACCACGATTGCAATAAATAAGTGGAACAGCAATTCAGATACTTTCTCTGAAGCAGTTGCACCATAATTTCTTGAAGTAGTAACCGTTACATCAGAAGGGATCAGGTCTTTTTTAAGGTGTTCAACTTTCGAAAGGATCTTTCCGGAGATCTGCATGGCATCAGCCCCTTTCTTTTTTGCGATCGATAAGGTAACTGCAGGATATTCTGATCTGAATTTACCCGACTCTGCAGTATCGGCCTTGCCATAACCAAAATAGGCATACTGGTTAGGTGTTTCAGGGCCGTCTACCACTTTTGCGATCTGTTTCAGATATACAGGCTGCATCTGGTTAGCACCTACCACCAGATTGGCCACATCTTCTGCATTGTTCAGGAAGTTTCCGGTTTGTACGGCAAAAGCGGTATCCTGTTTTAATAAATTACCGGATATTAACTGTGTATTACTTCCCTGCATCTGTTTGCTGATGCTGAGAAAATCCAGATGGTTCTGTGCCATCTTATCTTTATCGAGGATCACTTTTACTTCGTGACTTCTTCCGCCAATAATATTTACTGCTGCTACATCGGGTATCTTCTTGATCTCATTGGTGAGAGCTTCACCAATCTGTTTTAAGGAGTAGTCATCATATTTTTCACTCCAGAGCGTCAGCCCCAAAACCGGAACATCATCAATGGCCCTTGTTTTAATCAATGGTAAGGTTACACCTTGCGGCATCTTATCCATATTTTTCATGATCTCGTTGTAAAGCTTTACCAGTGAGCGCTCTACATCCTGGCCTACATAAAACTGTACGATGAGCATGGCCTGGCCTTTCATCGTGGTAGAGTATACATATTCCACGCCCTTGATATTGGAAACGATCTTTTCCAGTGGTGCGGTTACCCTTGTTTCAACTTCCTTCGGTTCTGCACCGGGAAATCCGATCATGATATCAGCAATCGGCACTTCTATCTGGGGCTCTTCTTCCCTTGGTATCAGGAAGGTGCTGTATCCGCCAATGAGTAAGAATGCGATCATTAAAAGTATGGTCAGTTTTGACCGGATGAACGCATTAGCTATTTTACCTGAAAATCCTTGTTGCATAAATGAGTTATAATGATAAGGCAATGATGATACTGTGCTTGATCTGATTTTATTTCTTAATGCTTACGGGTGCGCTGTTGTATAATTTTCCTTCTGCATATACTATGAATGATTCATTTTTATCTAAGCCACTGATCACTTCAATTTTGTCGCCATAAACTTTCCCCAGACGAACCCAGCGTAACAATGCCGTATTGTTGGAGCTAATGGTATATAAACCCGTTAACTGTTCCTTATTCACAATCGCAGATACCGGAACCAGTACTGCATTACCCGCAGAATGAAGGGTTGATTTAGAAGTAGTGTGTATGCCGATATTGGCGTACATACCTGCATACAATCCTTTTTTCTCATTATCTGGGATACTAATTTTGATAAGATATTGTCCGCCGGTAAATTGAGAAGAGGGATTGATCTGTGTTATTTTTCCTGTGAATGTTCTTTCAACGGATCTGATCGTTACGTTAACAGATTCTCCAGTCTTTACCTGACTGATCTCTGTTTCTGGAACGGAAGCAGAGATCTGGTAAGTGCCGCTCTGTTCAATGGTAACAATGGGCATTCCGGGATTGGCCATATTACCGGCATCTGCAAACTTCTGGGTAACGGTACCTGCAAAAGGAGCGGTTAAACTTGTGTAGGCCAGCATGGCATTTACTTCGTTACGCATTTGTTTCGCAGATTCTACTTTTGCTTTCATCGCATTATATTGCAGTGTTACATTATCCAGTTCTTTGGCCGTGGCACTTTGCTGTTTGTATAAGGTGGTAAAACGATCATAATCTTTCTGGGCATTTTTCAAAGCAGCTTCTGCTTCTGTAATAGAAGCATCTACCTGCGACCGTTTAGCGATCATATCATTGTTACTGATACTGGCAATCAGCTGGCCAGCGTTCACATGATCACCCACTTTCACAGTCAGTTTAGTGATATAGCCCATTACTCTGGTACTGATATTTGCCGTTTGGGAAGATTCTACCTGGCCGCTGATATTACTACTGCCCGCTTCATTGCCTGAGGGTAAAGCCATTGTTACAGCAATCGGGGGCACGGCTTTCTGTGAAGTCTCCGATTTCTTTTCGCCGGAAGTGCAGGCGGTCAGAAATACAATTACGGAAAAGAATACAACATTTTTTGGATTACGCATATAAATAGTGATTGGCATAAAAATTATTTAGTGGTCGATGATGTAGTAATGAATTGGAGATAGGCTTCCGTAAGATTTTTGTTATAAACAGCCTGTGCCAAAGCCAGTTTCTGTTGTGATAACTGCGATGTGGCCATCATGATATCTGTGGTATTCACCAGTCCCTGTTCATATCGGTTTTGAAGAATTCGCAGCGATTCGTTTGCCTGTTCAATGGCTTTTGTATATTGGGTGATCTCAAATTGTATATCAGACAGATCTCTTTTTGCTTTGGCCAGTTCTGTATTACTTTGCTCTTTCTGTTGTTCTAACTGAGTATTGAGCTTATTACGCTCCAGGGTTTGGGTAGTGATACTGTTCTTTGTAGAATTACCTTTAAAGATATCCCAGGATACACGGATACCAGCCAGGTAAGCACCTGCACCAAAACCCAGTAAACGGCTATCATTCAATTGGTAGGCCCCAAATGCATTTAATTTAGGCAGATAGCTCATCTTGCCAGACCTGATCATCAGGTCGCTTGCTTCAATGGCTTTCTTCATGGCCACAAAATCTGATCGCGTTGCAGACAGTTCTGAAGCTCCTGCTTCTTCATTTGTGCTGATCATATCAGAACCTGTATAAATCTTTCCTGAAGCGGTCCCCATCAATAAACTCAGATAATCGGAAGCATTACGAATGGCACTCTTAGCCTTGGCAAGATTATTCTCAGCTGTAGCCAGCTGTACCTGTACGTTCAACAGATCTGATTTTTGAACCAATCCCTGTCTGTAATGATTATCTGTAAAACTGAGCACGGCTTTCAAGGTGGATACTGCTTCTTCCACGACCGCTACTGCTTTATAGGATACCTGTAAACCCAGATATGCTTTTTTTACTTCAAAACGTATGTATTCCTGGGTTCTTTGTTTTTTGTATGCATATATTTCAATCTGTTTTTCGGCACCCTTTCTCTGGTAAACCAGATCCATATTCACCAAAGGTTGTTGTATCATCAGGCTGGTTGTAAAATCAGATGTGCCACCAGGCTTGTTTAAAAGGGCAGGATTAAAATCTGCAGCTGTTATGGATTGTTGCTGCAGCTTAAACCCAAAGGCATTTAATGGGTTATTGGTACGCATACCCGTTAAGGATATGCCAATCTGAGGGAGGTAGATCGCTTCCGTTTGTTTGTAATTGGCTGCAGCAATCGAAATATCGGCATTGGCCAATTGTACAGAACGGTTATTGGTAAGCGCATTGGTAGTGGCTTCTTCCAGACTGAGTTCTCTGGTTTTTTCCTGTGCCTGCAATGTATGTGCAAAGGGGTAAAAAAAACTCATGGCTGTCAGTGCCAGGGTGGTCAGATATTTTTTTCTGCTCATTCCATTATTATTTGCAGCAAAAGTATCGGTAGCGGAAAAACTGTATTGTGACAATTGTCACTTATCCTTTACATCCTGCTTATGTGACAATTGTCACAATACAGCCCTACTTCAATCCATAAGTTTGTATATAAATCATACTCTATGGTAACCCACCAGATTTTTGTAGAAAACATCAAATGTGACGGCTGTGTAGCCAGTATTAAAGAGAACCTGCAGCAAATGAAGGGTGTAACAGCCGTAGAAGTATATAAGGGTGAACAAAAAGTATGCGTATCGGGTATTACTTTGGAAAAGCAGGAATTGGTAAAAAAATTAGCTGAACTCGGTTATCCTGAAAAAGGAGAGAATAACTTTTTTAGTAAAGCAAAATCATTTGTTACCTGTACCGTAGAAAAGTTTTCTTAAAGTATGGATATGCCAAAATGGATCAATCGGAATAAACTATATACAGCGGGAGCAATCACCGGAGCAGTAGCCGGTTTCCTTTATTGGAAATGGGTGGGCTGTGCGTCAGGCACCTGCTTGATAACCTCCAGGCCACTCAACAGCACTTTGTATGGGGCATTCATGGGTGCTCTTTTATTTGGGCTTTTTAAAAAGTAATACATAAAAGATATAGTAATGTGATTCGCATTTATCAATGAACTTAAAATACAAAGATGATTTTTACAAATCTGGAACACGTTAATGAACCCCTTACTGAAGGGGAGGAGTTTCGCGACAGGATAGGAACAGTAGATGAAAGGGGTAAACGTAAATGGGTATTTGCCTATAAACCACCCAAAGGAAAATTTTATAATATCCGTACCTGGTTAAGTTACCTGTATTTCATTGTGTTCTTCGGGCTCCCCTTTGTGTATATTAATGACCGCCCTTTTTTCATGCTGAATATTCCACAGTCAAAATTTATCTTATTTGGCAAAGTATTCTGGCCACAGGATTTTTTCATTCTGGGGTTGACCATGTTAACATTCATCTTTTTTATTTTCCTGTTTACCGCCGCATTCGGAAGATTATTTTGCGGATGGGCTTGTCCACAAACAAATTTCATGGAAATGATGTTTCGTAAAGTGGAGTTTTTTATTCTGGGAGATGCACCGGCACAAAGACAATTGAAAGCTTCACCCTGGAATGGAAAGAAAACAGTTAAGGTTGCACTAAAGCACCTGGTATTTTATCTATTGTCTTTTATCATCGCTAATTTTTTCCTTGCCTATATCATTGGAATGCGCGACCTGGAAAAGATCATAACTGAACCTGTGAGTAAACATCTTGGCGGATTTAGTGCGATACTGATCTTTAGTGCCGTTTTTTTTGCGGTTTATAGCTATTTCAGAGAACAGGCCTGCATTGTGATCTGTCCCTACGGACGATTGCAAAGTGTATTACTGGATAGAAACTCAATGATCGTTGCTTATGATTATAAACGCGGAGAACCCCGCGGGCCAATCAAAAAAGGAGACGAAGTGTTAACGGGAGATTGTATTGATTGCCATCAATGCGTAAAAGTTTGCCCTACAGGAATTGATATCCGTAATGGTGTACAAATGGAATGCGTAGGTTGTACTGCCTGTATCGATGCCTGTGATCATATCATGGATAAGATCAATAAACCCCATGGATTAATCAGATATGCTTCTGAGAATTCAATAGCCAATGGAGAAAAACTACATTACACTACCCGGATGAAATTTTATACCGGTTTATGTGCGGTAGTGCTCACACTGTTAAGTATTTTACTCTTAACAAGAAAAGATATCGACGCAACGGTTATGCGTACCCCCGGACAGTTGTTCCAGGAGCGTGGAAAAGACAGTATTTCAAACCTCTATAACCTTAAAGCTGTTAACAAAACAATGAAAGCAGTTCCCATAACCGTAAAACTGGAAGATGGGAACGGTATCATAGAAACGATTGGAAAATCTTATATTGAAGTAGCCAAAGAAGGTCAAGGCTCCGGTACTTTTTTTGTGGTACTTCCCTTGAGCAGAATTCACGAAAGAAAAACAATCATCAAACTCGGGATCTATCAGGGAGATAAAAAGATCAGTGAAACGAAAACCAATTTCCTTGGGCCGGTTGCACAGTAAAAAGCTTGCATAAACTGTGCTGTATCAGATTCTAAATTCCAGTTGTTATACTGCCATCCTTACCAAGTGCTGAGGATGGCAGTATTTTAAGTAACTTACAGAACTGCTATGCAGGAAAGACAGGCTGAGAATTTCATTGAGTCTGTTTACTAGTATTACTTACAGATGGATTCACTAACCCATATTGCATTAGGTGCCTGCATGGGTGAAGCTTTTGCAGGGAACAAACTAGGCAAGAAAGCCATGTTATGGGGTGCTTTGGGACAGAGTATCCCGGATATAGATTTTCTGGCATCTTTCTGGACAGATACTTCTTCCAATTTATTGGCCCATAGAGGGTTCACACATTCTTTTTTATTCTGTGCCTTCATAACTCCTTTGTTTGCCTTTCTTGCTGAGAAACTTCACCGGCCACATAATATCCGTTTAGGAAAGTGGATGCTTTTTTTTGGTGCCATCATCTTTACCCATGTGTTGCTTGATGCTTTTAATAATTATGGGGTGGGTTGGTTTGAACCATTCAGTCATAAAAGAATTTCCATTAATGCGATCTATGTTGCCGATCCTTTCTTTTCTATCTGGCCGGGCGTGGCTTTACTTGTATTACTTATAATAAAGCGGCAGCATCCTTTCAGGAAAATAACTGCGCAAACCGGACTTATGGTAAGTGGTATTTATTTATTGTATTGTATCAGTAATAAATCTGCGATCGATACAGATGTAAAGAAGATCTTATTCAGGCAAAACATACACTATACCCGTTATTTTACAACACCTGCTCCTTTGCAAAACTGGTTATGGTATGTAGTGGCCGGGAATGATAGTGGCTATTATACAGGGTATCGTTCTTTATTTGATAACAGTGATACAATGGCGCTGCAATATTTTCCAAGAAATACTTATCTGTTGCAACCGGTAAATGGACGGGAAGAACTGGTTCATCTGATCCGCTTCTCACAGGAATTTTATACGGTTGAAAAATGGAGGGATACTCTGGTATTCAATGATCTTAGGTTTGGACAGATACTGGGATGGCAATCTGAGCGGGGTAAGTTTGTATTCCATTATTATCTTCAAAACCCTGATGCCAATAAACTGGTTGTACAACGTGGCAGGTTTGCGGGATGGAACAGAGAAACAGCTGCTGCTTTGTGGATGAGGATCAAAGGAAATTAATACTTTCGGATATATCGTAACTCCCACTATCTCCCAATAATTATCTGTTCATCCGCTTATAATAGAAAGTGATCAGCTTATACAGGATGCGAATGATGTAATAAGAACACCACCGCGAAAATTGCACGAAAATATTTTTTGTACGGCTATGTTCTTCCCTTGTAATGGGGATACATTCCTGCTCGATAATTGTTTGAAGTGTTTGTGCTACTGTTCCGGCAAAAACCTGATCGCGGATATCCAGGTTCAATTCAATACTGGTATAAGCACTGAGGTCATTGATGTTGTAGGATCCAATGGTAACCCACTCGTTATCGCAAACAGCCAGCTTTGCATGTAATACAGCTGGTTGGTATTCGTATAGCGTAATATTGTTTCTTAAGAGCCAGTCGTACAACCATTTTTCTGCCTGTTTGGCAATGATCACATCTGAGTGGCCGGCTGCAATCACCCTGATCTTAATGCCTCTTCTTGCAGCCAGCTTTAATGATCTTCGCATTACTTTGCCGGGCAGAAAATAACTGCATAGGATAGTGATCTCTGAACTGGCATTTCTAAACATTTCTTTGTAACTGGCAGATATTTCCGTTTTGCCCCTCAACCAATCGTTGCGCCGCATCCGCACCCTACATTCCGGTTCAGGCATTGCTTGTAAATCGTACTGGGCTTTCTTGCATAATAATGGATCGATCCTGGCAGGAAAACTATTCCAGGTTTTCCAGCATAGAACGCAAAGTTCATAGGATATATCTCCCACAGAATACACAATAAAATCAAGCCAGGCCGGCTGCCCGGGCATATCATTATACCGATTAGAAATATTAACACCACCTACAAGAGAAAATCTCGCATCCACTACGGCTATTTTGTGGTGCATTCTTCTTCCGAAATAAAAACGTTTACTTTTTAATAGCGGTTCAAAAAAACGGAAATGGATACCTGAAGCTGTCAGATCATCAATAAACGATTGCGGAATATCCCTTGATGCGTATCCATCAGCCAGCAGATACACTTCTACTTTTCTGCCTGCGGCTTCTTTCAGTGCATTGGCGATCAGTGTACCTGTTTCATCATCTTCGTAAATATAAGATTGCAGATGAATACTTGTAGTTGCCCGGCTGATCAGATCCAGTAACAGCTCAAAATACGCCTTACCACCACGGATCAGTTTTACTGAATTGTGAACAGTATACGGTTGATTCGATGCTTGTCTTTTCGATAACATCTATGTAGTGTTGTTCTGCTGGTTACCTGGGCTGTCTGTATTGAATGTATCCTTACTTTCTTATATAAAGATACATCAGCTTTTAGTCAGATCAGCATAACATGATTTTCTTATGATCAAAAAGGTATGGCGGTAAATCAATGGGTCATTAGGTGCAGAGATCTGATTTCTCTCAATACTGGTGATGAATATCCAACTGAATGGCATCAGAAATTAGTTGATACCATCTGATAGATGAGGTATACCTTTGTGAACGCAAATAACAATATATCCGGATGCCAACGAAACCATCACCTATAGAAGTGCCGGAACCTGAGAAACAACCAGAAATCAGGCCAGATAAGATTCCGGTTGTGAAACCTGCTCCGGAAATTTCACCGGAACCGTTTCCCGAAGAAGAGCCGGAAACAACCGGTCCTGCAGAAATTCCGCTACCCGGAAAAGGATACTAACGATTCGGTTTCTGTAACTAATACTTTTTACAGATCTACTTTATACCCAACCACGGGGATCAGTCCCAATAAATACTTGTAGGTTATTCTACCGGCAGCAGGATCATAGCTTTGACTGATCGGGTTCTGCCGGTTGGTTAGATTTTGTACGCCACCAATAAAACTGCCTGTCATCTTACGGTATTGCACTTTCCATTCAGCCTGCAGATCGATACGGAAAAAAGCAGGCAAGGTTTGATCGTAGATCCTCGTATTATCAAGTACCGTGGTTTTCTGAACAATGGATTGCGCCAGGTTGATAGGCGTTACCCTGGCCCCACCATTATGGATCATCTTCAGATCAATACCCAGGGTGGAAGAGCGTTTGGCATGCAGGTTCCACTCTTTTCCTAATAAAAAGGTCCAG
>CANGOX010000120.1 GCA_947455605.1 Chitinophagaceae bacterium | reverse complement strand
TTTTTTTTTACTACACCCAACCCTACCTACATCCCACACCCCCCCCCACCCACACGACTCACGAAAACAAGCACTCGAAAAAACAGCAATTTATGTATCGTTCGCACACATGTGGAGAATTACGAATCAGTGATGTAAACAAAGAAACCACCCTTGCAGGATGGGTTCAGACCGTAAGAAAATTTGGCGCTATCACTTTTGTTGACCTGCGCGACCGTTATGGTATTACCCAGTTATTATTTGGTGAAGAACTGAATGGTTTGCTGGATGCAAATCCTTTGGGAAGAGAGTTTGTGTTACAGGCAACCGGAAAGGTTTCTGAACGCAGCAGTAAGAATGCCAATATTCCAACAGGAGAAATTGAAGTGTCCGTTAAGTCTTTTAAGATCCTGAATAAATCTGCCATCCCTCCTTTCACTATCCAGGATGATACAGATGGTGGTGATGATATCAGAATGAAGTATCGTTTTCTGGATCTTCGACGCAATTCAGTAAAGAAAAATTTAGAACTGCGTTATGCTGTGAACCGTTCTGCCAGAAATTATCTGCATGAGAATAACTTCATGGATATTGAAACACCTTTCCTCATCAAATCCACACCGGAAGGTGCGAGGGATTTTGTAGTGCCTTCAAGGATGAACCCGGGACAGTTTTATGCATTGCCACAATCGCCTCAAACATTTAAGCAATTATTGATGGTGAGTGGTTACGATCGTTACTATCAGATCGTAAAATGTTTCAGGGATGAGGATCTGCGTGCCGACAGACAGCCTGAGTTTACACAGATCGACTGTGAGATGGCATTTGTAGAGCAGGAAGATATCCTGACTATGTTTGAAGCTTTGATCAAACGCATTTTTAAAGATGTAAAGAATATCGATTATACAGAAGTTGTAGAACGCATGAGCTGGGAAGAAGCCATGTGGCAGTTTGGTAATGACAAACCCGATATCCGTTTTGGCATGAAGATAGCCAACCTGAAATCTGCTTTTCTGAAAGGCGGACAGATACAGGCAACCGGCGAACTGATCAATGGTGCAGGCTTTGGCGTATTTGATAATGCAGAAACCGTATTGGCAATTGCTGCTCCGGGCTGCAGTGAATATACACGTAAGCAAACGGATGAGTTGACTGATTGGGTTAAACGTCCGCAAATAGGCATGATGGGGTTGGTGTATATCAAATGCAATACAGACGGCACTTACAAAAGCAGCGTAGACAAATTTTATACAGAAGATAAATTAAAAGCCATTGCCGATGCAGCCGGTGCCAAAGCAGGCGATCTTGTATTGATATTGGCCGGCCGTGAAGAAAGAACCCGTAAAGCTACCAGCGAATTACGATTGGAAATGGGCAAACGCTTAGGTTTCAGAAAAGAGGATGAATTCAAATTATTATGGGTGATGGATTTCCCGTTGTTTGAATATGCAGAAGATGATAACCGCTGGGTTGCCCGTCATCATCCGTTCACATCTCCCAAACCGGATCATATTTCAATGATGATCAACAATAATCCATTGATCGAGAATGCAGATAAATATTTAGACCATCCTTATTCCAATATCAAAGCCAATGCATACGATATGGTTTTGAACGGGAATGAAATTGGCGGTGGCTCTATACGGATCTATCAAAGAGAACTGCAGGAAAAAATGTTTGCTGCGCTTGGCATGAGTGAAGAAGAAGCCTTACATAAATTCGGGTTCTTATTAGGCGCTTTTGAATATGGTGCACCCCCACATGGAGGTATTGCTTTTGGATTTGACCGTTTGTGTTCTATTCTTGGTGGCAGTGAAAGCATACGTGACTTTATCGCATTCCCTAAAAATAATAGCGGACGTGATGTAATGCTGGATGCACCAAGTTCCATAGATGACAAGCAGTTTGATGAATTACAGATTAAGTTGAACCTGAAAGGATAAGCATACAATAAATTTTAATATAAAGCCCATCAGTATCCCTGATGGGCTTTTTTAATATATCGGATGGATTATTGAATATTTTATCCATAAACGCTCTAATCTAATGCGATTACTTATTTAGTATTCTAAAATTTCCTATCTTAGAAAAGTTGCTCGTCCGAATCCGTTTGGGTGGCAACTTTTTTATTTGTACCTGACCATACAAATTAACTGTTTATGACCGGAGATATCCTCTTCCAGCAATACCCTGTTGTGCCCCATATCTGGGACGAAATGAAGAATTTCGAAAACATCAGGCAGCAATACAATACCATTTACGACGCAGTAAGTAAACTGAAGCTGGATGATCTTTTACAAAAAGACAAATTGGCCAGTGAGCTCTTTATGAGTCAGGGTATCACTTTCACCGTGTATAGTGATAACGAAGGCATCGAAAGGATCTTCCCTTTTGATATCATCCCACGCATCATCACTTCTGTTGAATGGAGCCATATTGAAAGCGGGATCAAACAAAGATTAAAAGCACTCAATCTTTTCCTGAAAGATATTTATAATGAGCAGCAGATCATTAAAGACAATATTATTCCAGCGGCACTGATTGCCACCTGCCCGCATTTTACCAGGGAGATATTTGGCATCCAGGTGCCTTATGACATCTATGTTCATATAGCGGGCATTGATCTGATACGCGGAGACAATGGCACTTTCTACATTCTGGAGGATAATCTGCGTACACCTTCCGGTGTATCGTATATGCTGGAGAATCGTGAAGTGACCAAACGTATTTTCCCTGATCTGTTAGCCCACAGTAATGTACGGATGATCACTAATTATCCCCTTATCCTGCATGATAATTTGATGGCACTTTCACCGAGGCAGAATGAGAACCCTGTAGTGGTATTGCTTACGCCAGGTGTATTCAACTCGGCTTATTTTGAACATACCTTTCTGGCCAGGCAAATGGGTATCCCATTGGTAGAGGGCCGCGACCTTGTGGTTGATAACCAGAAAGTATACATGAAAACTACGTCTGGATTAAAACAGGTAGATGTGATCTACAGGAGAGTAGATGATGAATTCTTAGACCCTCTGGTGTTCCGACCCGATAGCGCATTAGGCGTTCCCGGACTGATCAGCGCCTATAGAAAAGGAAATGTAGCTATCGTGAATGCATTAGGCAATGGTGTAGCTGATGATAAAGCCGTATATGCATATGTGCCGGATATGATCAAGTACTATTTAAATGAAGAACCGATACTGTCCAATGTGCCTACCTACCAGATGAAGAATGAAGAGGAACGTGAACATGTATTTGCTAATATGGAACGGATGGTGATCAAAGAAACCAATCAATCCGGAGGATATGGAATGGTAATGGGCAACAGCGCATCTCAGGAAGTGATGGAGAAAGCCAAAGTTGCCATATTGGCCAATCCCAGAAACTTTATCGCGCAGCCCATCATTCAATTATCAACGGTTCCCTGTTTACTCGACGGGAAATTACAACCCCGCCATGTAGACCTTCGACCCTATGCTTTATGCGGCCCTAACGGAATTGAAATTGTTCCCGGTGGCTTAACCAGGGTGGCATTAAGAGAGGGGTCGCTGGTGGTAAATTCATCGCAAGGAGGAGGAAGTAAGGATACCTGGGTGATAGATATGCCGGAAAACAGACCATAGTCCATAGACAATGGTCCATGGACTATGGTCTATGGACAAACAATCATAATACAAGAAACAAATATGCTAAGTAGAATCGCCGACTCATTATTCTGGCTCCATCGATATATGGAAAGGGCCGATGGTATGTTGCGTTTGATCAAGACAAGTTATATCTTATCATTCGACAAAGTTGCCAGTGGCATTACCTGGGAGCCTGCTTTAAAAATATTCACTTCACTCTCTGCAGAAGAGATCGAAGCATTGAAAAGAAATGATACGGCAGTATTACAATACCTGCTTACAGATACAAAGAATCTGAATTCTCTTAAAGTGATCGTTACCCGTGCAAGGGAGAATGCAAGAGGTGTGCAAGACCAGATCACCAAAGAAGTATGGGAGCAGGTGAACCAGTTGTACCATATGATCAATCATCCTTCACTTTCCGAAAAATTATCAGGGCCAGATGCAATTGTAGTGATCGATGGCCTCATCAGCAGCAGTGACCAGTTCTGCGGTATTACAGACAGTACCATGCCCCGTGGCCAGGGCTGGAATTATATGAACCTTGGGAAATTTACAGAACGTTGTCTCTCTACGGTAGAATTTACCAATACCTTTTTTCAGATGGTAAACTATGATTTTACCAAAGAAGAAGATATTTTATTCTGGAGAAGTTTGCTGCTCGCACTTTCCGGATATGAATTGCATTTAAAGAATTACAGTAACCTGAATCACAACTGTAATGTGGCACAACAGGTTTTGTTTGATAAAAATTTCCCCCGTTCTTTATATTATGCGTTAGACAGGGCAAACAAATACCTGAGAGAAGTAACAGAATTAAATCCTGTGGAAGGCACCCCCCCTTTATCTAGGGCTTTTGGCAGGTTACACAGTTCCGTAAAATTTGCCGATCTTGCCATTATAGCAGAAACAGGTTTAGAGCCATTTTTAAAAGAAATAAGAAAAGAGTTGAATGAGTTTAGCAGGATGTTGGGACAGACCTATTTTTCTTATTCGTAAACAAACCCCGAATGCCGATCTTTAAGATACACCACATTACTAAGTACGAGTACGACAGGCCGGTGAAAGAGAGTATGAATCATATCATGATCTATCCCTTTCAATCTACCGACCAGGAAATATTGCAACATGAATTACTGATCACAGGCAAGCCGGAAGTATATTCCTATGTAGATTACTGGGGAAATAAGATCGGCACATTCAACCTGCTTTCTCCCCATAGAGAACTGGTGATAGAAAGTAAATTATTGATCCGGACCCTTTCACCGGAACAGCTTCCTTTGCCAAATGATACTTTTTCGAAAGATGTAGAATCCATTGCCTATAATGACCTGCATTTACTGGAACTTGAAAGGGTTTCGAAAATGGACGCCATTGACTTGATGCAGCAATATGTTTCAAACCTAAGTTACCCCGGAAAGGATATCCGTTCGATCGTAGAAGATACCTGCAAATTCATTTTTACTGATTTCACCTATATCAAAGGCATTACCACGATCGAATCTACTGTTGATGAGATCCTTGAAAAGAAGGCGGGCGTTTGTCAGGATTTCGCACATGTAATGCTTGAGCTTTTACGAATGATGGGAATTCCTTCGAGATATGTGAGTGGATATATCTGTCCAAATAAGAACGGCATGCGCGGCGAAGGTGCCACGCACGCGTGGGTAGAAGCTTATATCCCCGGTTTTGGCTGGGCAGGTATTGATCCGACCAATAATGTATGGGCAACCAATCACCATGTAAAACTGGCTGTTGGACGGGACTTTACAGATTGTACACCTGTAAAGGGAACGTTTAAAGGACCTGCCAGGCAATCTTTGTCAGTTTATGTATCTGTAGGCTACGAAGATGGCGAAACCTTTGAAGAGCTCACCAAGGTTCAGCTGGAAAAGCAATCAGCCAATGAGCTTGCTGAAATTATTATTGATACATTTGCGGGGCAGCAGCAACAATAACTGCTTATTGAAAATGAAATCACTAACCATCTTCCGCATACTTACTTTTGTTCTTCTGCCCATTGCCGCATTATTTGCGGTGATCGATTTCTTTATGTTGCTTACTGCGCTGGCCAATCCGGCTATGTTATTCGTTGTTTTTGTGATGGCAGGATTTGTGATCTACACTTTTGCCAGCCTGCGTTTTCTTACCAGGGGAATTGATCTGAATAAACCCTGCAAACCCTCTTTAAAGGATTGGATTAAAGTAAATGGCTATGTATCCGTTTTTCTAGGGGTTAGTTTTTTAATGAATGCTTTTACCGTATTCTTTACCAGTGAAGCTAATCTGCGCCAGATCCTGAACCAATTCCTTGAACAACAACCTACCGTTCCGGCAATGCTTACACCGGAATTATTCATTTATATGATGAAAATTGCTGCCTGGTTCCTGTTTTTCATCAGTCTGGTATTGCTGGCACATATCCCTATCAACTTCCGCATGCTAAAGCAATATGGCTACCTGTTTGAGGAACCCACTGCAGCAGAATAGTTTTTTTGCACCAAACCATACAGCGCACCATCCCCCACCCGATTTTTTGTTACTTTTCAGGTGTGAACAGTAATATACCTTTAGCGGAAAGAATGCGTCCTGAAACATTGGATGACCTAGTAGGCCAAGAGCACCTAACAGGCAAAGGAAGCATTTTACGAACCAGCATAGAACAGGGCAAAGTGCCTTCGATGATCCTCTGGGGGCCGCCAGGCGTAGGAAAGACCACCATAGCCAATATCATTGCACATACATTACAGGTTCCTTATTTTCAACTGAGTGCCATCAGCAGTGGCGTAAAAGAAGTGAGAGAAGTAATAGAAGAAGCCAAACAGCAGAAAGGCACAATTCTATTTATTGATGAGATCCACCGTTTTAACAAAGGCCAGCAGGATGCCTTATTGGGTGCTGTTGAAAAAGGGATCATCACGTTAATTGGTGCAACTACAGAAAACCCATCTTTCGAAGTAAACAGTGCCTTGCTCAGCCGATGCCAGGTGTATGTGTTAAAAGCATTACAGGATAAAGACCTGATCAGGCTTTTGAAACAGACAATTGAAAAGGACCCGGATTTAAAAGCAAAAAATATTGAGCTCAAAGAAACAGAAGCCCTGATCAATATCAGCGGCGGCGATGCCAGAAAGTTGTTAAACCTGTTCGAGTTGGTGGTAAATAATGTACCTGTATTGCCGCAATCAGATAAAGTGGAGATAACTGATGCAGTTGTTATGCAGATAGCGCAAAAGAAAATAGCTCTTTACGACAAACAGGGTGAGCAACATTACGATATCATTTCTGCTTTTATAAAGAGTATGCGCGGCAGTGATCCCAACGGTGCATTATACTGGCTGGCAAGAATGATCGAAGGAGGTGAAGATGTAAAATTTATCGCCCGCCGTATGCTCATCTTTGCCAGCGAGGATGTGGGCAATGCCAATCCCAATGCGCTATTGCTCGCAAATGCCACATTTGACGCGGTTTCCAAGATCGGTTATCCCGAAAGCAATATCATTCTTTCGCAATGTGTAAGCTATCTCGCTTCTTCGGTTAAAAGCAATGCAGCAGTAGTGGCCATTGGCGCAGCACAAGGAGCTGTTCGCCAATTTGGCGATCTGCCTGTGCCCCTGCATATCCGTAATGCCCCAACCAAATTGATGAAGGACATGAATTATGGTAAAGATTACCAGTATTCTCATTTAGGTGAAGGCAATTTTATAGAACAGGAATATTTACCCGAAAAAATAGCTGGCACCAAATTTTATGATCCCGGAAACAATGCCCGCGAAAATGAATTAAGGAAATTTTTGAAAGAAAAGTGGAAGGGGAAATACGGGTATTAGATTTATCGAATACTTTTTATAATCTGTCAGTCATGCATAGGATCATTCTTCGATTATCTGCCATTACAGCAATTATGTTTGCTTGCTTCAGTTGCAAATTCCTTATTCCGGGAAAACAATCTTCTTCAGCTTCAGACAGCATACCCGGCCGTGCCTGGTGGAAAGAAGCTGTGGTATACCAGATCTATCCAAGATCATTTAAAGACAGCGATGGCGATGGAGTAGGCGATCTGAAAGGCATCATTTCCAAACTGGATTATATCAAAAGCCTGGGCGTAGATGTGATCTGGCTGAACCCCATCTATCAATCGCCTAATTACGATAACGGGTATGATGTAAGCGATTACACAAAGATCCAGCCTCAATACGGCTCTAATGAAGATTTTGATCATCTTTTAAAAGGCCTGCATGAAAGGGGTATCAAACTGGTGATGGATATTGTTGTGAACCACAGCAGCTCGGAACATGCCTGGTTTCAACAGGCAAAAAGTTCACGTACCAATCCTTATCGCGATTATTATCATTGGTGGAATGCAGAAAGAGGAAAACCTACACCCCGTTTCAGCTTCTTTGATGTGAACAATGATGCCTGGAAATATGATACACTCACCAATGCCTATTATCTGCATTACTTTGCACAGCAACAGCCCGATCTGAACTGGGAGAATCCGAAACTGAGACAAGAGATTTACAAAATGATGCGTTTCTGGCTCGATAAAGGGGTAGATGGTTTACGGATGGATGCATTTCAATATGTAGCCAAAGACACAACGTTTCCGGCCTTCCCTGCAGGGTATGAAAAAACACCGGCTAAATATTACGGTACTGGCCCACATCTTCATGATTATATTCAGGAAATGGATAGAGAAGTATTGAGTAAATACAATATCATGACCGTTGCAGAAGGTGCAGGAAGTTCTCCAGAAGAAGCGATGAATTTTGTTGATCCTGCCAGACATGAATTCAACATGGCCTATCATTTTGAAGGAATTGATTTTGGGAATTTTGATCCCAATTACAGCCTGACCGGATTTAAAGACCTGTATTCTTTCTGGGACAGCAGTTTCAGCAATAAAGGATGGCTGGCTTTATTTCTTGCCAATCATGACCAGCCACGTATGTTGACGCATTGGGGTAATGATACGCCCGAATTCCGCGAAGCCTCGTCCAAGATGCTCACCACTTTCCTGATGACCATGCGTGGCACACCTTATTACTACTATGGAGATGAATTGGGCATGTCAAATATCCGTTTTGATAAAATAGAGGACTACCGTGATATTGAGACCCTCAATAAATACAAACGTGCACAACAAAATAACGGGGACCTGAAGAAACTGATAGAAGAGCAGAAGATAAGGGCAAGAGATAATGGCCGGACACCTTTCCAATGGGATGCCTCAACGCATGCTGGCTTTTCAATTGCTGAACCCTGGTTAAAAGTAAACCCCAATTATACAACCGTAAATCAGCAGGCACAGGAAAAAGATTCCAACAGCGTTTTAAACTATTTCAGAAAGATCGTAAAACTCAGAAAAAACAATCCTCTACTGGTTTATGGAAAATATACATTGCTGGACAAAAACAATCCGGATATATACGCTTATACAAGAGAGTGGAACGGAAAGCAGATGTTGGTTTTGTTGAATTTCAGAAACAAAGCCGCAACCGTTCATATTGGCAAAGATCTAAGCAAGGCCCGGTTGTTATTAGGCAATTATTCAAACCCATCCAAAACTGAAACACTCCAACCTTATGAATCTGTAGTGTATGAATTACAATAAAGCCCAAAAACAGCATTTTTAAAAATGGGCCTGCGCTTTATAGATGAAATAGGCATTTAATGAAACATAGACGGCCAATAAGACCTGTGCAGCGATCATATCAAAACGATTGGCTTCTTTGAGTTTATTCTTTTTCATCAGTTTTAAAGAATATACAGAGGAAGCTACCACTAAGAAAATCGAAAAAAGTGTGATCCCATGCAGGGTATCAACCAGGGTGAAAGTGGTAGATTCCGGAAGAGACGAATCAATGATATATTTATTACCAATTGCAGCAAAAAGAGAACCAACACTCAAACCAAATCGCGAATCGATATTATCTGCATGGATATAAAAGCAGAGATATGAGATCAGAAAAGCAACATACATACCCAAAAATATCTTCCAGAACAGGCTGCCTGCATCACGATCGAGCGACATTCTTACCCTATACGTACTATATTCCATATGTGGTTTGGCAACAGTGGGGTCTCCAAAATTGGTCTCGTATTTTTTCACATTGGTGCTAACAATAAAACTGTCAATATCCCATCCCCTTAAAGTAAATCTGGGATCATAATGCTTACCCATAGTATCTGCTACAAAGACCAGATCTTTTGAATCGAACTGAGAGTTTTCAAAGGAAAGCCTAAGCTTCTGTTCGTCAAATGGAAAATTATTGATGCGCCAGGAATCCTTCATCACACATTGCAACTGCATCAGCATATAATACCCCCGATCTGTTGAATCTACTGTTGAATATAATTTGGTGAATGTTTTTGCCTGCGGAATTTCCAGATTCTGAACAAAATCAAATTCGCGTTTTTTAT
>CANGOX010000119.1 GCA_947455605.1 Chitinophagaceae bacterium | reverse complement strand
TGCAGCCCTTTTTTTATGCGTGCTCTAGTAAGAAGCCGGCATCTATTTTTAATAATTTATGGACCCCCTTTAAAAAAACAAGGTCTGGTTTCCTTTTGCCACTTAAGATTTCTGAAACTTTTGATTTGCCCAATCCTAACTCTTCTGCCAATTTAGCTTGGGTCATTTTGTGTTCAAATAATTTTAGCTCTACTATTTCAGTAATGGATTTTGGAGGTTTAAGAGTCTTTAATCCTAATACATCCACCTCATATTTTTCTACTGCTACAGACAGTTGAGAAAGTTGTTTTAATTCCTTCTGTGAAAGATTTTTCTCACCCTTATTCATCAGGTCATAAACCACTACCATGGTTTCGTGATATTCCTTTTTTGAATTTATTTTTTGCTTCATTTCTGAAAAATCTTTCCAGTTTGATTCCTTTGTTATTTCATACCACTTTAATAATGCAGAAAATGCATCTGGATGTTTTTCAGAAAACTGTACAATGATGGCCCTTGAAATAACAACCATTATCACCAATTTTATAAAGGTAGGATAAAATTTAAAAACAGAATAAAGTTCTAAATATTAGAACTTTTAAAATCCTTTCTGTATTCACAAATCAACTAATTATGTTGAAGGAAGTCAAGTAGAAATATTTTAGTAAAAAAAAGGAGTGTCAATAATTTGACACTCCTTTTTCTATTGATTGCTTTTTAATTTTTAATCCCGTATCAATGTGAGGTCGCCTTTTCTGGAGACTGTTTTTCCGTTTACATCGATACCTACTACCATGTATACGTAAGTGTCCATCGGCATTTGTTTACCGTTTACTATTCCATCCCAGCCTTTACCCATATCTGCGGTTTCCCAGAGTAGGTTTCCCCATCTGTCGAAGATGCGTAGATATTGGATGCGCATGATCTCTACATACACCGGAATGAAGATATCGTTGATGCCATCGTGATTTGGAGTGAAGGCAGTTGGCGCATAAATATTTGGTTCAGCAAATACCCAAACCTCCTGCGTATCATTGATCACACAACCACTGGTATCTGTGATCGCGATGGTATAATTAATTTTAGTTCCATCACTCTTATTGTAGATCGCAATTGGGTTTTGCACTCTTGCGCTACTTAATGCTGTAGAAGGAATCCATTGGTAAGAAGCAGCAGATCCACCTTGTTGTACCGAAGCGGCTTCTTTCTCTGTTAACTCTAATACGGTAGGTACACCGAAGCTCGTAACTTTTGGCGGATAAGCCCTGCCAGCTCTAGGTTCTACGATACTGATGATTCTTGTTTTGGAATCGGTTAAAGTAGGACAGAGACTACTATTAATACTCAAGGTTACTGCAAACTTGCTCACTATATTATAAGTGTGCATTGGATTGGTTACATAACTTGCTGGGGTGGCATCACCAAATTCCCATTTATAATTGTTGATCAATGTTTGTCCATAACCAGGAGAACTTGCATCAGAGAACTTCACCTGATTATTGATACAGTTATTGATGAATTTGAAATCAGCTGTTGGTTTACCTAATACATTAATGGTTTGTACAGATGTATCATTTACACAACTACTATCTGCTACTGTGGTTAACACAACCGTGTATTTTCCTTCTTTCAAATAAGTATGCATTGGATGCGAACTGGTATCAATGGTTCCATCCCCAAAATCCCATAGATAGGTTTTGATTTTTGTATTACCATAACCCAGATCATGTGTGGTGTAAACCGGAATAGAAGGCGTTTGCAAACAAATCGTATTCAATTTGAACTTCACGGTTGGTTTACCAAAATTGCGCACATTTTTATACAGCGTATCAGAAAAACATCCTTTGTCGTCTGTTACATAATGTGAGATCTGATAATCTCCAGGTGTGGTATATCCGTGAATAGGGTTTGCAAGATTGCTTTTTGTTCCATCCCCAAAATCCCAATAAAACTGTTGAATAGAACCATTTGAAGCTTTTGAAATATCTGTGAACTGAACGGTTAAGTTGCCAGTACAAGCCAAGGCCATATTGAAATCTGAGAATCCGTTTACAGGTTTATCAAAAGTAGTAATGGTGTTGAAAACAGAATCCGCACCGCAACCCAACAATGTTTGATCAGCCACCAGTTTGATGAAGTAATCAGTTTTGGGTTTTGATAAAACAATCGGATAAGGCGTATTCATGTTTGAGAACAAACTGTCGTTTACATACCATTTGAAACTATTGGCGAACTGACTCGTATTATTAAAGCTCACACTCACTTTAGCACAACCTTGGGTAGGTGAGATAGTAAAGCTTGGCATTGAACGAGGAACAATAGTTACTTTTTGTGTAGCAGTATCAGAACAACCATTTGAATTCGTAGCCACCAACATGATCATAAAGTTAGTAGCTGCTTTTGCAGAAGCTCTGTTTGAGAAATTATATTTAAAGTCGGTTGTTGAACTCATCAACACACCATCAATGAACCAATTGTATCTTACCGGATCAACAGAAATATAAGTTGACTTATTAGTAAAGCGAATGGTATCACCATTTAAACAATGAATCGTATCTGATGCAAGAAAGGCTGCTTTTGGTGTTGGAATAATGTGTACCAGAATATTAGCAGAGTCGTTACATCCTGAAGCATTGAAGGCAAATAATTTCACTTTATAATCTCCGGCATTATTAAACAAGTGTGATGCTGTAACGCCTGTTGCCAGGGTATCCTTACTGGTAGGATCGGTAAAGGTCCAGTTAACAGTGTTACCACTAATCAGATTACTATTACCAGTAAATGTAAATGGAGCACAGTTAGAAGGTACATTGTTTGTAACCAGATTATTGATGCTCATTCCGTTTACTAAAATTGTTTGACGAACAGTATCGGTACAGAAGCTAGCGTTTGCATTCAAAGACTTGATCACCATGGTTACAGTGTAAGTTCCTTCGATTGCATATTGATGTGTTGGACTGAAAGCTGTTGAAGTACCACCATCTCCAAAATTCCATTCGTAGGTATAACCACCTGCTAAAGTTTGATTCTGAAATACGATGTTCTCGTTTTTACAATAACCTGCTTTTGCAGTACTGAATCCACCGTTAGGTTTTTGATTCAAAGTGATCAGGAATGAAATAGTAGTATCGGCAAGGTTACAAGTATTGGTAGCCTTCATGGTTACGGTATAAATACCAGCAGCATGATAGTAGTGTTTAATTTGTTCTATGCCTAAGTTAGAAGTATAAATAGAATCGATACTTCCATCACCAAAGCTGATACGGAATAAATTTGCACCGGTGGTATTATTCGTAAAGTGAATGGTATCTGGTGCACAACTGGTAGCACCCGGACCACTCAAACCTAAATTAGTAACAATATTTTTTTGGTACACAATTAATGGTAGGGTATCAATATTGCTACCACAGGCATTTACTGCTTTTAATTGGATCAGATAAGTTTTAGTAACTGGTGTGGTAAATAGATGTGCCACAGAACTCTTCGTATTGCTGCTATCGATGGAACCATCGCCATAATCCCAATAATACTTAGTGGCTGGGCCAGTAGAAATATTATTTCCTTTGAACGGATAAGGAGACACAACGATAGAACAAGCACCAGTTGTATCCTGTTGAATTTTTGCAACTGGAGTAGCATGCACTACCACAGAATCGATCAAACTAAATACTGAATCACATTGAGAAATAGCAGTGAGTCGGATATAGTAAGTAGTATCTAAATGACTGGCAGCAGATTGGTATACGATGGACGGAGGATTTTGTAAGTGCGATGTATCGCCATTACCAAAGTCCCAGATAAATCTGTATAAATTAATACCAGCAGGAGTAGTAGTGTTAGTGAACGAAACTGTTAACGGACCACAACCCTGAGCTGTAGATTTTGTAAAGTTTGGTGCAGGTTTTGGTAAGATAAAGAATGCATGACTCACAGAATCGTTACTACATCCGTAAGAATTGGTGGTAACCAATTTAACGATAGCGGTATCCAGTGGATTGGTGATAGTATAACCAGGGAAAATCAAACCGTTACCTACTAAATTATTATTGACGTACCAGGCTACAGAGCTATTGGTATTGGTAGTTGCATGAATGATGCTGCCATCAATTTTACCAGGAGCACATAAACCAGAATTGGTATAAGTAAAGGATGCTTTGGTATCAGGGTTAACGATCAGGTCAACTAATTGCGGACTGGTACATCCACCTGCAGTTAAATAGAAAGTATACAACACGTGCACAGGAAGTGCACCCGTATTAATTAATGTTTCAGAAATTTTTCCAGTGGTGTCGGTGCTTTGTGCAGCAGGGTTACTGATATTTAAAACCGCTGCTCTTGACCAACTAAAGCTGGTAACAGGATTATTACTGGTGGCTGTATAATTAAATACAGTGTTATTACAAATGGCTCCAAGTACTACCTGACTGGTTAAGAATAATTGTGGTTTCAGTGCTACTAAAATAGATTTAACAGCCGAACAATTATTGCTGGTTACTACTACTGTGTAAGTTCCAGCAGCTAGCGGTGAGGTAGCATTGAGTGATGGATTTTGTTGTGTACTGGTAAATCCATTAGGTCCTGTCCATGCATAAGATAAATTAGCTCCAGATGCTGTAGCATTCAGAGAAAGTGTGGAACCTGCGCAAACTGGTCCGTTATAACTTAATGTAGGAACAACCGGTGCAGAAGGATCTACTAAAGTAAATGGTCCCACAATATTGGAAGTACAAGATCCGATCGACACATAAATATTAGAATAAGTGCCGGCAGGCAGTGCAGAAATTTCTACGTTACCTAATGAGTCGGCGATACTTGTTGCTGTGATATTGGATACACCATTATTATAATGTACGGTATAGCTGGTTCCAGCATTTAATCCTTTCATGATGATATCACCTTCTGTACCATAACAAGTAATAGGGTTGATAGCTGTTGCAGAAATGATTGGTGTAACAGTTACGCTCACTGTAATTACTGCTCTTGGAGATTCACAACCTGTAGCAGCAGTCTGACTTACATAATATTTGGTATTACCAGTAGTTGCAGTTGAAGGAGTTGGTGCAGCGCCAAGTGGTGTGCCACCTGTTGGAACAGTGTACCAGTTTAAAGTATTACCAGATAAAGCAGTGGCAGTAAGAGGTGCAGCAGTTGCAAACTCACAATAAGCGATATTGCTTACAGCCGGTGCATTTGGTGTTGCTCGAACTACTACTGCGGTGCTTCCGGTAGTGTTACAATTATTTAAAGAAGCCGTCACAAAATAAGTACCTGCAGAACCAGTTGTGATATTGGCTAATGAAGGATTTTGCAATGTACTGGCAAATGCTTTTGGTCCAACCCAGGTGTAACTTACACCAGGTGTGCTGGAAACAGCAGCCAGGTTTAAAGTTCCGCCTGCGCAAAGTGGACCGTTATTGCTCACTGTTGGAGCAGCTGGTCCGGCTGGATCCACTAAAGTAAATGGCCCGATAATATTGGAAGCGCATGTTCCGTTGCTAACAGAGATGGTATTATACACGCCAGCAGATAAACCATAGATCAACATATTTCCGTTCGCGTCTGAAGATCTTGTTGCAGAAACAACCGTTGCAGCTTTTTGATAGTTCAATGTATAAGTAGTGTTAGCAGCCAGTCCACTTAGTAGAATGGAACCGTCTGTACCAGCACAAGTAGTTGGGTTGGTAGCAACACCTGAGATACCGGTTGGTGTTGAATTGATAGCAACTGTGATCGCAGCTCTTGGTCCTTCACAACCACCTGATGCAGAAACGGCACTTACATAATAAGTAACTGTTCCAGCAGTTGCAGTAGAAGGTGTTGGAGCAGATGCTAATGGAGAACCGCCACTTGCAGCAGTGTACCATCTTAGTGTATTGCTACCGGTTGAAGTAGCAGTAAGTGCTGAAGCTATTGCATTCTGGCAATAAGTAACATTGTTTACAGAAGGAGCAGCAGGAGTTTGATTAACAACAACTACTGTGGTAGCACCAGCATTACAATTGCTAATGGTTGCATTTACAAAATAGGTTCCACCTGCAGTAGCAGCAGCGTTTGCGATGGTTGGATTTTGTTGTGTGCTGCTAAAACCGTTAGGTCCAGACCAGGTATAAGTTACACCAGGAGTTGGAGAAGAAGCGGTGAATACGATGTTACCGCCACTACAGATGGGTCCGTTATTCGTAACCACTGGAATACCGGGTGAAGGGTCAACTAAAGAGAATGGTCCGATCACATTGGAAGAACAAGTACCCACGATGTTTACAGAAATATTGCTGTATAAACCAGCGCCTAATCCTGTGATTGTGATAGCACCTGTTGCATCGGAAGTTTTGTTCACGTTAACTACGGTAGCACCTTTTGTATAAGTAACAGTGTAAGCTGTATTTGCAGCCAATCCTGTTAATTTGATACTACCATCTGCAATCGCACAATTGGTAGGGTTAGTATAGGTACCCGCAATGGTAGGTGCGGGATTAACAGTGATAATTTTAGAATCGGTACTGGTTCCACATTCGTTGGTGGCAGCCAGACTGATGGTATGAGCGCCAAGAGCAGTGATTGAAACAGCACCAGGATTTAATAAAGTGGAGCTGGCGGGAGTTCCGCCGTTGAAGCTCCACGCATAAGTGGCAGCTGTGGCAGAGAAACAATTGATCACACTGGCAACAGGCGTAAATGACTGACCTGCACAGAGTGTAGTAGGGATACTGATGTTGACGTTTGGAATAGTTTTGACCGTGATCACTTGTGTGGCTTGTGCGGATGCGCAAGCTGCAGCAGGTGCAGTGGTAACTAAACCAACTGTATATACTCCAGGGTTATTGAAAGTGAATTGAGGATTAGCACTGGTTAATGAACCATTGGAAACAGTATAGGAGCTGGTATTCGGAGCACAGTTTTGTGTGTTCGAATAAGTAACAGACCATAGATAACTATTGGCACCAAAGGTTGCAGCGCCAGTATTGTTGGTAGTGTTTACATTAAAAGGCGCACAACCGGCAGCGTTACCCAAAGTAAATGTAGAAACCGGCATTGGGTTAACAACGATGGTTTTTTCTATAAATCCAGATCCACAAGCGGCACTACCACCTACTGTTAAACGAATGGTATAAGTTCCGGGAACAGTGAATTTAAGATTCAGTGTATTGGCGTTTGATCCTAACCAGGAAGCAGGATCGGCATTATTAAAAGTGTTACCCAGGGTTTGTCCGGCTTGAACCGTAAAACCAGAGTTTGGAAGGATGTTCCAGACAAAAGTACCGTTGGAACAAGCTCCTGTAGTAGAAACAGCTTTGAAAGCCCAGGTAGCATTGGTGATGGCCACGTTGGTGCTGGTACAAACTGAATCTGTAGCAAGGGTGATAGCAGGTGTGGGTGTTTCAGAAACATAGATCGGAGTAACTGCACCTTGAGAAACGCCACAAGGGTTGGTAGCTTCAATTTTTGCTATAAATGAGTTAGCGATGCCATTACTGGTGGTACCGCAGGAAGCGTGTGTATAGATATGGGAGATGGAAGTTGGAATAGTTGCCTGTGTAAATATTTGTGCAGGCGTTCCATCATTAAAAGTGATTTTATAAGTAGTACCAGGTGAGTTGGAACTGGTATTGTTAATCGGGAATGAGATACTGTTGTTGGCACAGATATAGGTATTACCCGGACTGGAAATACCTATAGATGGGTTACTACCCAGGTAGATTAAAGTAGTAACGGTGTCTTTACAACCATTGGTACCCGTTACGATTTCAGTAAGCGGGTTGATGCCAATATTATAAGTATGTGATTGAGCGGTAGTAAAACTGGGAAGATCGGTATTAGCTGTTCCATCGCCCCAGATAAAATAATAATCGGTATTGGTTGAAGTAGTAGAGGATGCGTTATTGAAAATAAAGTTAGCGCTACCCAAACCTGTACAAACGGTTTGAGGCCCTACAATTTTTGCTTCGGGTTTTTGTTTAAAAATAACAGGGTGTGTAATGGTGTTGGTACAACCGGTATTAGAAGTAACAGTTAAAGAAACCACCAGAGTATCCTGACCAATACCATAATTTTTAAAAAATTTATGAGTAGGATTAGCAGTGCTATCGGTAGTACCGTCTCCAAAATTCCAGAAATAAGAAACAATAGTTCCAAGAGAGGTGCTGGTAAATGCAATAGGAACGCTAGCACAGACAGTAGTGTTTGAAAATGTAAAAGCCGCAGATGGGCAACCACCGGCGGTAATAGTTTTGGAGATCAAAGGAATCGTGTCGGTCTTTGGCGGCGAGGCATTTACTAAACCGCTTAGGGAAGTCAGCAGCAGACAAAGAAGCAATGATTTGTATTTCATAGAAATATGTTTGAAAGGTCCTTAGAATCCAAACCATTTTAAATGGTTTTGTTTACCTCCGGGGCATTGTGTTTTTTGACGAGTCTTAGCAGCTTCAGAAGTGGCGAAAGTGTAACTCATAGACAATTCAAAGCCACCTTTTAAGTTAGATGCAGCGTGAAGTGAAGAAACGTTGACGTCGTAAGAAAGGCCACCACGAACGCTACCTACTTCAATACCGATATAAGGAATTACCGCATCTTTATATCTGTACCAAACGCCAGCCAAAATGGTAACATCATTTTTTTCACTATCATAAGAGTAAGTATTGAGTAATCCAAGACCATATACAGCACCGAAGATCAATTCAGAATAAGTCTCGGCTTTCATATAAACGCTGCTTAAGTACAATCTATTGGATGTACCGCTCAAAAAAGATCCACCTGCATGCACTACATAACGAGGGATGATCTGGTGGGTGGTACCATTGAGGTTTTCTTTGGGTTGATTCAGGTGGAAAACAGATCCACCGATATAGTAACTATCATCTTCAGAGATAGCTGAGTAAACCAGACCAGCTGAGTAATCGAAGCTAACAGAAGTGAAACCATTTTTGTTTTCTCCGGTAGGAAGATTGCTATCGTAACCGTTAGGAGTTAACTGTTGACCAAAAACCAATTTGCTATAATCTAAGATCTTGGTATTCATAGAAGCCATAAAGCCACCACCAATAGAGTAGGTAGCGTTATCGTCTTTGTATAAAGTTTTATGGAAAGAGATAGAAGGAGAAAGTGTATTTGATTTTAAGCCACCGTTATTGGTGTTATCGAAAATGCCGGTTAAACCAATTCCGAAAATATCGCTCTCACCAATTTTGTCATGAAGAATATTACCATCGATAGAGAAAGAGCCAGTTTTAAAAGGATACATGATAGAAGGCCATTGCTCACGGTAGCTCCCGGAAGCGCGAACGTTTCCTGGGAAAGCTCCTGTGAGTGCTGGATTCAATAAAAGAGGGGACGCATAAAATTGTGAAAAGTGAGGATCCTGTGCATTGACGTCTGCGAAGATGCCAATTGACACGAAGATCAAAACGGTGAGCAATAATTTTTTTAAAAAGTGTAAAAGTATAATCATGTTAGCCTCCTCATCATTTTTTAATCATTTTCACAACTCAAAGTTCTTTTCTTCTGTTTCCAAAGCTTGTAAGGCATGCTGCCTAAGCTTTGTAAACCATGTTTGATAAAAAAGTAGTGGTTGTACTACATTTTTAAAACCCTCAAGTCCTTTCGCACTGCGCAAAAGATTAGCCGTCAACAGAGTACATAAGTTCTCTGGATGCATACCAGCGGTAGCAATTTTTATGGCTTCGGATTTGGCAGATCTACTGCGTTGTTTAGTTAATCCTGTTTAGGCTCTGACTATTCAGGCGACGAATCTGCTACAAGTTTTGGTTGATTCTTGTAACAGTTTTTTCAGATTAACCAGATGTTTTCATCATCTCTTGAGGGCACTATAAAATTAGAAAGAAAATGCCGATTCTTATACGTTCTGAGCATACGCGCGTATAGGGGAAAAACACCTTTTTTTACTACAGAGTACGTTAAGATTTTTTAGCGTGTTTTTTTTCTGATTTAGAAATGGCGGCAAACCCAATGCAGTAAAGGGTTTCAGAAAACTGTTAAAATCTGTGGAATTTTTTTAGGCGAGGAAAGCACCGTACCCCTCACGTGTTTACCTCAGCAAAATTCCGTTATAAAACTGAGCGGTTTTGAAGGCTTTTTACGGTGTAAACACCATCAATTTTGAGCGATTTTTTTAAAATCGTGGATAAGGTCTGAATAAAGAG